>PWUC01000023.1 GCA_003562655.1 Clostridia bacterium | reverse complement strand
GCCGCTACGGCTTCACCAACGTTCACAGGGAGGAGTTCACCTACACGGGATGGCGTCGGGGAACCGCCTCCCTCGCCGCAACACACCCCGTCGGGCGCGAGTTCAACGTGATATCTTTGCCCCACTGTGGCACTTTCTCCGTTGAGGGTGCGCTGCACTACATGGGCCTCGGAACCCCGGCCGAGTGGGAATCCCAGGAGGATGACCTCCAGGGCAGGATCATAATCGTCGACGCCAGGTCGCCTCACTGGATCCGCCGCGGCATACACCGCCTGGAGAAGTACGGCCGGGCCGTCCTCGCCGGAGCGGCCGGGTTCATCTGGATGCGTGATCAGGGAGGTTTCCTGGTCGAGACAGGGGGTCTGCGGCCCGGGGCCGAGATCCCGGGCATCGCCATCTCCCGCGAGGAGGGAATGCAGCTTATCCGCCTGGCGAAAGAATCAGATGACGGGTCGGTCCGCGTGCGCATAGAGACGGACAATGAGGTCGAGGAGATGACCTCCTGGAACGTCGTGGGTGACATCCCGGGGAATCAGCTCAGGGACCGGGTCGTCATCATCGGGGCCCATTTCGACGGCCACGACATCGCTCCGGGTTCGATGGATGATGCCTCTGGCGCCGCAGTGGCAATGGAATCGGGTCGACTGCTGGCCCGACACCGCGGGAGCCTGGCCCGCACGGTGCGGGTCATCTGTTTCCCCGTGGAGGAAATCGGCCTGATGGGGAGCCGCCGCTACGTGCAGGCCCACGCCGATGAACTCGACAGCATCGATTTCATGCTGAACCTGGACGGAGCCGGACGAAGCGGCGAGAAGGCGGTCATGCTGCAGGCCTGGCCCGAGCTGCTGCCCGTGTTCAAGCAGATTGCCTCTGACATGAAATGGCCCTTTGTGACCGACACCGTATTCGGCATGAACTCCGACATGTACCCATTTTCCTACGTTGGGGTTCCCAGCGGCCGCCTCGCCGACATCTCGGGCGTCAAGACGGGGCGGAACTGGGGGCATACCATCGCAGACACCCTGGACAAGGTCTCCTCCCTGGACCTCCGCGCCGACAGCACCCTCACAGCCCGGATCATGGCGCGGGTGGCCAACTGGGACGGCTGGCCCGCGGGGCGCAAGAGCACCGGGGAGATCCTCACGATCATTGAGCAGTCAGGCCTGGGTGAGGTACTTCAGTACTCGGGGAAGAAGCTGATCTGACCGCGGGCCCCTGGGCGGGGGCAGCTCGCCCCCGCCTCACGCCGGCGGCAGACCCAGCTGGGTGAGCTTCTCCGCCGTCGGGCGCCCCGTCTGCGGATCCCATCGGCGCACCTGGTAATATTCACTGAGCATTGCATCCAGTTCCACCCTGCTTCCGGCAGAGGGGCCCGAATCGGGGGGCAGGGGCTCCCGGGTGAACCGCGACGGCAGCCGGTCGTCACGGGCAGATATTCCCGCCCGCACCAGGTAGAGCCGCTCCAGGTTGACGATCCGCTCACACAGCAGCTGCAGCTCCTCTGCATCCCACGACCTCCCCGTCAGCGCCCGCAGCAGGGCGGCAGCTCCCCCGTAGTCCACGGCCTCCATGTTGACCACTGTGTTCTTGCACATGGTCAGCGAGTCCGCCAGGGCGGCCAGTTCCTCGGCCTCCCTGACCACCCGTCCCTTGCCTCCCGGGCGGAGCCGGTGGGCGGCGTCTGCAGTTCCGTAGCGCTCGAGGGCCTCCGCCTCGCTACCGGTGAACTCGAAGGACGGCTCTGAGCGGCAGTGATCTCCTCCCCGACTGGCAACGGCCACCCCGAGGGCATAGGCCTTGATGCCCCGCGGATCGGCCTGGAAAATCTCAAGTCCCTTCACATGCATGGCCAGGGACTCGGCGTCTCTTCCGATGCGTGCCGCAGCCGCGACCACCCCGTCGGCCAGCAGATCGCCAAGCCCCTCCCGCCGGACGATCATCTGCAGCAGCTGCATCACTGCGGCATGGTTGCCCCAGGTCAGGTCGAGACCGTCGCATTCGTCGCGGGAGACGGTGCCCCTTTCATACAGCTCCATCATGAAGGAGATGACCTCCGAGGCGCTGATGACATCGACACCCGCCAGGTTGCAGTAGTTCGCCGCGCGCAGGGCCGCCTCCAGGTCATCCACCCCCACCCGGGAGGAAAAACCGGCCAGGCCCTCGAATTCGGGGCCCTCCATTTCAAAGCCACCGTCCCCCGGAATCACGATGTGACGACTGCAGGGGATGTTGCAGGCATAACAGGCCTTGCCCTTCCTCTTGTAGGCGGCAGCCAGGGTCTCACCGCTGACCCTGCCGGCACCTTCGAACCTCCCGGTCTGAAAGTGGCGGGTGGACAGGCAGCCGAACTCATTCAGGGCGCTCACCAGTTTCGTGGTTCCCATGTGAACGCGAGCGGGGTAGTCAGGATGCCCCATCAGGTCACCATTCAGGCCGTTCATGAGCGCAGCAAAGGTGTCCGGATCCGCCACCTGGACAGCCCCCGTGCCGCGCACCGCGATGGCCTTGAGGTTCTTCGCCCCCATGACCGTGCCCATTCCGGTGCGGGCCGCAGCCCGCGCCACGTTGCAGAAGATCCCGGCGAAGCGGACCCCGTTTTCCGCCGCCGGCCCGATGCAGGCCACCTGCACACGCTGATCGGCGAGCTCATCCCTGATCGCCGCCTGGGTCGCGGGAACATCCCGGCCCCAGAGGTGCGTCGCATCCCTGATCTGCACGTCATCATCGGAGATGAGCAGGAAGACGGGGCGGGAGGAGGTGCCCTCGACGATGGCCTGGTCGAACCCGGCGAATTTGAGTTCGGGGCCGAAAAAGCCCCCCGCATTGGCGTCACCCAGAATCCCCGTCTGGGGCGAAAGGGCCGTGAAGGTGACACGGGCAGCACCGGAGATCCCGGTGCCGGTGAGGGGGCCGACACCAACGATCAGGAGGTTTTCCTCTCCCATCGGGTCCACATCGGGGGGGACTTCCTCGAACAGCCTCCAGCTGTTCAACCCCCTGCCCCCCAGAAAGCGCCGGGCCTCGCCGGGCCGGAGCCTCTGAACACAGTGCACTCCCCGGCTGAGATCCACCCTGAGTATTCGGCCCGTGTAGCCGCCACGAAAGGCATCATTTTTCGCCATCAGCTGCACCCCTCACCCCGGGGGTC
Source organism: Clostridia bacterium (assembly GCA_003562655.1). The sequence goes on along the minus strand of PWUC01000023.1, from coordinate 394 downwards.
CGACTCCAGCTGCCGCCGTGTCCGTAAGCGATTGCCCCCGTCGGACAGGCGCGCACACACTCCGGCTCGCCACCGCAGAGATCACAGAAGAGTGGATAGCCCGAGGTGGGGTCTGTGCGCACCGCACTAAAGGAACAGACATCGGTGCACAGACCGCAGCGCGTACATTTTTCGGCGTCCCACAGGACGGCCATGGTCTGCGGATCCCTGGAAAGGGCCCCCCCGGGGCACGCAGCGACGCACGGTGCATTGCCACACTGCCGGCAGACATTGGGGATGTCGATGCCCGGCGCCTCCTTGTGCACAAAGATGCAGCTCCGCGAGGGTGCAAATTCACCTGTCCTGGTGAAACTGCACGCCGCTTCACAGGCAAGACATCCAGAGCACGAATCCG
>PWUC01000263.1 GCA_003562655.1 Clostridia bacterium | reverse complement strand
CGGTACGGCAACCTCAACTCCACCTGCATAGGCGACTGGCATCGGCCGAAGGTTCGCCTGGTCGGCAGCGGCGGTGCAAGTGACATCGCCTCCTGTGCGCGACGGACCCTGGTCATCACCCGGCACGAGAAACGGCGATTTGTGCCTCGCTGTGACTACATAACCAGCCCGGGATTCCTGGATGGACCCGGGGCTCGGGAGCGCGCCGGCCTGCCCGGCGGCGGACCCGACCGGATCATCACCGATCTGGGGGTCATGGGTTTCCACCCGGAGACGAAGGAGATGATGGTGCTGAGTCTGCATCCCGGTGTGGCCTTTGAGGATGTCCAGGAGGAGACCGCCTTCCCGCTTCTGAAGGCAGACTCCATCGAGGAAACCGATCCGCCCGGGGACGACGTTCTGAAGATCCTTCGCAATGATGTTGATCCGGGCGGCACCTATCTCAAGTGAGGCCCGACTGGGGGGGCTTCTCGACGGGGATTGCACAGGCTGCAGCCTGATGGATCGGCGTCGGCTTGTGCCCTCGCAGGTGTTGGGTTTCTGACGGGTGCCGGACCTCTCGAGGGTGTTGGGGTAGTTTTCTCTCCTCCGCCCCTGATGCTTTCGGCTCTGCCTGCCTCACTGCCGTCAACGGCTCCCCCCACTGCCGCCAGATGAAAGATGCATGCATGACCTGCACCTGATCTGTAGGTTCTTCTGCGGCGGGAAGAATGCCCCTGAGGAATTTTGCATATGTGGGCTGAACTGAAGGGTGGGATAGCGACGTGGATGGGCGGATCCTTACGATCGATGGGCAGATCTGGACGGGCCGAAGGGGCGAGACTCTGCCGAAGGGTCGTCTGCTGGTCGAGGCGGGCACCATCACGGCCCTGGGCCGGGTCGGAGATTTCCCCGTGGAGCCCCGGGGCATCCACCTGGATTTCTCGAACAGGTGGATCATCCCCGGACTCATTGACACACACAGCCACCTGATGTTCGGAGAGAGCAGACGGCGGTACGAGGACTACATCCGGCAAGATCATGACGACATCATGCTCCTTCGGGCCGTCAGAAATGCCCAGATCCATCAGGCCGTGGGAGTCACAACTCTCAGGGACAGTGGGTCCAGGAACAGAGTCGCTCTGTCACTGAGAGAGGGGATTGAAAGAGGTTATGTTTCAGGTCCAAGGGTTCTCGCCTCGGGCCGGCCCATCACCATGACAGGCGGTCACTTCTGGTGGTGCAACGGGGAGGCTGACGGGGTGGATGGCGTGCGCACTGCGGTGCGACAGCTGTGCAAGGACGGTGTTGATTTCATCAAGATCATGGCCAGTGGGGGCGGGACGGCAGGGACAGACCCCCGGCAGGCTTCCTATACCCTCGAGGAGCTGCAGGAGATCGTACGGGAGGCTCACAGTCACGGGTTGAAGTGTTCTGCCCACTGCGAGGCAACGGCGTCGGTGGAGCGGGCAGTGACGGCCGGAGTGGACACCATTGAGCATGCCGGGTTCCAGGAACCCGATGGTACGAGAACCTACCGGGCGGATCTTGTAAAGATGATGGTGGACAGGGGGCTCAGCTATTCTCCGACGATTCAGACGGCCTACAGGGGACTGGACCGTTTTCGCGATTCCCCTGAGATCTCACCAGGGGATCACCCCAGGATCGCTGCCGCCCACTACAAGCTCACGAGGAAGCTGGAGAACCTGGGCAGAATGCTGGACGCGGGCGTCACCGTTGTGGCGGGAACCGATGCCATCGGGCAGTTCGGCGACTACGTCATCGGTCTGGAGCTTTTCGTCCATGCGGGGATGAGTCCCGAGGAGGCGCTGATGAGTGCGACCTCTGTGGCAGCGGAGGTCATCGGGCTGAGGGATGTGACGGGAACCCTGAAGCCCGGCACATCGGCGGATCTTTTGGTGCTCGGCGACGATCCCCTGGCCGATGTCAGTGCCCTTCGCCACCTGGTGGCGGTGCTGCAGGAGGGTGAGCGCGTGTCGGTACCACCTCACATTGAGGCTTCGATGCCCGAGACTGCTGCCTCCGGCCACAGAAGTGATATTGAAGGGGCCCTGGCCGTGGGAAGGTCGGTGTGAGGGGGCCGGCGCGAGGTCCGACAGGATATCGCGCACTGGCCGGGGGTGGGCTCCTGACCCACAATTGAAGCGGGCCGACCCGGGCCGGAGCGGCCCAGAAAACGCCCCTCCGCGGTGGGAGGGATGCGCAGATCAGATCGCAGTCTCACCTGCTAAACCTTGACATGAGCGGGGCTCGTACTACTTCTTGACGTCACAAGATGAAAAACGGTAGGGTACATGATAGGTACTGCAGTAGGCTCGGTAGGTGTTGGATGGCTTGAGCATCAGCAAATGCATGGTGGTGTGTGATCTGAGCGCATTGAGCCCACCCTGGATCACGTTTAGTGGGTTTCATGCGAGAAGAAAACCCGTTGATGCTGTGTGATGTGAGCATCTACAAGGGGTGTATGAGGAAAATCTACTGTGTGTCAACGCGATGGGTGGGAGGTCGAGCATTGGCAAACTCGTCATGTGATATCCATGAAGAGGTCAGCCTCTGCAGTAGGATATACCCCGGATTTGAGGAGATTGGGGGATCACTGAGGTCGGTATTTGATTCCGCAGACACGTTCATGGCAGAGACAGATGCCGCAGAGCCGATGGGGATTTTCGTAAGCCAGGAGGAAGCGGATGAGCGCTTCCGAAGAGGGGAATCTCTCCGTCTGCGGCCAGAAGTTGCAAGAGACAGGTTCTGGGAGGCCACAGCCACCGTCTGCGATGGAGTCATCGCGATGTACCCCGAGGTGGCCGACCTTAAGGAAGCCGTGGGGCAGTTCCGGCAGGATTTTGTGGATGAGGCCTTTCCTGGTTCCCATGAGACCTTCGATTTTGCTGATGGAGCAGTTACAGATCTGTTGACCATATTGCCTCAGGGCGAAGCTCTGGGCAGGGACCTTTCCACATTCATTGCTTCATTGACGTTATCCTGTCTGTACCGGTGGTGCCTGCGAGACTCTCACCGACTCGACACCGGACTGTGGGGGGAGGGCCACTGTCCGGTATGCGGTCACAGGCCCCACTTCGGCCTGCTCCGTGACGATGACGGGGCCAGGGTGCTCGAGTGCTGGCTCTGCAGCACCCGGTGGATGTACCCGCGGCTCAAATGTCCCTTCTGTCAGAATGTGGACCACGAGGAGCTCGGGTATTTCGTAGTAGAATCGATGGATGCCTGTCGGCTTCACTTCTGCAGCAAATGCAACCGCTATCTGAAGATGTTCGACCTACGACAACATCAAGGCGACGGTTCGATCCTGGCGATTCACAACCTGGCCACCCTCTCTTGTGATCTGGTGGCCGCAAGGGAAGGATTTGACCCTGGCTCAGAACTGCAGTGGATCGATGCAGAGAAGCTTTAGGACTGACAGGATAGGAGGAGGATGCACTACATGAAGATTACGCGACGGAGTTTCTTGCAGCTGGTCGGCGGAGCGACGGCAACGGCAACTCTGACCGGCCTGAACGTCAAGTCAGCCGCAGCACGGTCGCGTGAGCCCAT
>PWUC01000099.1 GCA_003562655.1 Clostridia bacterium | reverse complement strand
TCGAGTGGATCGAGATCATCCACGATGGAAGGCTTCATCGCAAGTGGCTGAATCCGGGGGACGCTCCTGAAGCATTCTTTGCCACAGATGCCGACCAGGTCGAGGCCCGGGAATACTGCAAAATACACGGATTGTGGAAAAAGGCGTAAGCAGCCTCTGCTGCGGAAAAAGGAGCCATCTGTCCCCCGGGGTCTCGGGGGATGGGTGGTCTTCTTCTATCCAGATGAGCCTGCAGTTCGCCGGTCCGAGTTGCTGGCAGGTTGACAAGGTCGGGCGGAGTCTGTCTGCGGGACGGAAGTCGTCGGGGCAGATTCGTGTCTCAGCGTGTCGGCGAAGACGGGTGAGAATTCAACATGGAAGGCCCGAGGATGCGATGTGGGGAACATCCTGAGCCTTCCGGTCGACGGATCTCGGCAGGTGAGTTCCGGCTGTGCCCCTTCTCTGGCCGCCGGATCAGTTGAACAGATGGCCTCCCTTTTTGTGCTACAGCGTGTTGAAGAGCACCCCGAACTGGGTTGCGTGTTCCAGCTCGTCGACCATGGCCAAAAAGAAGGTGTCTCTTACCAGCTGGTCCGTGGAGGAGAGGAGGACATCGCGGTAGAACTCGGCCGCCTCCAGCTCATCTTCCAGGGCCATGAGGATGCCTTCTCGGTATGTGTCATACTGCACGGGCACGATGGTGTAACGGGGCTCCATCGATGTGAAGTGTTCATACAGGGCCTCAAAGGCCTCCAGGTGTTCCAGCTCGTCTTCGTAGGCGTGAGCGATGAACCTCTCGTGCAGGGGGTCGGGAGCCTCCTCCAGCAGACGGGCGTAGAAATCGGCAGCCGTGGCCTCGTCGATTATGGACTGGAGAATATTGTCGAGCAGCCGGTCGAAGTCGTGGGGTCCCAGGATGGGCATCTGTGGGATCATGAGCTGGTAGGGATTGGGGTGTGCAGGTGATCCCGGGTGGCAGGGGTACATGGGGTCGCCTCCCTCCGTGGTGGATTGCTGTGTTGCCAGTATATTTTTGCCCGGGCCCCGTTGTTACGAGGACACAGGCGACCTCTTCGTTTTGATGCCGAGTCGCCGTCACCCTGGCTGCAGCAGGTTTCGGGCCTTTTCGCCGCCGCGACCTCAGACTGCAGGTTTTTGGCGGGGTAGGGTGCCTGTGGAGGAAATGGGTTCGCTGAGTGCGAAGATGGAAGTGGGAACGCGGCTTTCTGTGCCCAGTGGCGCAGGCTTGTTGACTCAGAACAGATGAAGGGAGGGTCTATCCACAATGAAGAAGACTATTCAGGCGGAGATTCTGACCAGGGAGGGGTTTGCCCCCTTTGGCGATGTCCTGGAGAAGGGTACGTGGAAGCCCGAACAGGATTTTCCCATTTACCAGTACTGGGACAAGATCGCCAGGCTTGAGTTCTCGGGTGATCCGACCGAGCTGGCCTATCTCAGGGTCTACCGGCGAGCATTCATTGTTGAACAAATGGAAAGACATCTGAAGGCCAGCCAGACATTCATACCCCTGACAACTCACACGTGCATCTTCGCCCTGGCCCCAGCGAGCGAGGCTGACAGCCCTGATCCCGACAGCATCAGGGCCTTCATCCTGGACGGGACAAGGGGTGTTAACCTTCATACGGGAACGTGGCACTGGAGCATTTTTCCCGTAACTGAGAGTGCCGATTACATCATGGTGGTCCGCAGAGATACGGTCGTTGACGACCTTCATGTCGTCGACCTTGACATCCCGGTGCAGATCCAGCTTTAGGTGTGCGGTGTTGGATCGACCCCGATGAAGCGCGGTGAGACCTGAATCCAGTGTAGGGTAGTTGTCGACACCATCCACTGCCGAGCAGGCTGCATACAGAGCGCAGTGCATCATCGGGACTCCCCCGGGTAGCGCCCTCTTTGGCTCCACCTGCTTCCGCCCGCTCTTCTGCAGTGGGGGACTTCGCCCATGATGCCAGTCACGAACGGGCGGCATAGATCCTCTGCCTGCGCAGCCCTCAGCTGCTTTTTGAGGACCTGTGCTGCCTGGTTGCGCCTGAGAACCTGACCTCGCATCTTCGCCGGTTCTGTCGTCTCATTGTGATCCTGTCTCGAGCACACGCCCGGCAATTAATGGGTCGGACGCGAAAGACCAGTTTAGGCCTGCTTCATCTGGGGGGCCCTCCAGTTTACTGCATGTTATACCGAATCGCAGTAATTTCCAGCCGCATGATACAGGCCGTTCGCTATAGCATCAGCTGTGTGCATGAGTATGTGCAATTTACTATGAAAACACCGTTACTTGCGGTGATAGGATGCCCAGCAAGAGGAAAAAACGGAGATGAACGGCGAATGAACTCTGATAGTACGAGGGGGCGTCTGCAGGTGATGGTTATGTCACGCCTAGACCTCCTCAATTGACGTGAACCTCTGGTTCTGCTGCTGGTGCGGGGTTGGGGAGGTGTGACGTCAATGGATTGAGAGCGTTTGGCGATGGAATACTGCCCGGACGGCAGTCTTTCACCAGGCCGCCAGCCTGTTCGGTCCGAGGACTGCGAATGCCCTGTTTCATTCATCCTGAAGCCTCATGGGAAGGAAGTCATCTGTTATGAAGAGGAAGACCCCGTTAGTAGCTGCCGTCATCGGCCTGTTGCTGCTTGTAGTCGCGTGCTCACCGAGTATAGAGTCTGACGAGCTTTCCGGCAAGCGCGTAGCCATCCTGATCGGAGAGGGGATATACTCCACCGGTGCCCTGGAACCTGCGCGTTACCTCCGAGCCCGAGGGGCAAGCGTCACGATGGTGGGGCTCAACGGGGATCCCGTGGCACCCTACGATACTCCGAACCAGCACGTCCGGGTTAACGAGGTGATCTCAGAGGTTGATGCGAATGAGTTCGATGTGCTGATCATACCGGGAGGTGCGGTTCCGCCCTTCTTTGGGGACAGGCTTGCAGCTGAGCCGGAAGTCCTGCGGCTGGTCAGGGAAATGGTTGAATCGGAGCGGGTGGTCGCGGCCGTCTGCACCGGAGTGCAGGTTCTTGTCAGAGCTGGCGTGGTGTCGGGACGAACGCTGACCGGGCACGCGATGTACGCCGATTCAGTGGCAGCATCCGGGGGAACGTGGGTGGAGCAACAGGTGATTCGGGACGGGCACATGATAACCTGCCGGCCGACGGACTGTCTGGATGAATTCTCCAAAGCCATCGAAGAAGCCTTAATGGGAATCGACTGAAGTGGCCGCGGCACGGGAGAAGAGAGAAACCCAGGATGCGAATGCGCCTCCTTGTTCCCAGAGTAGGGGGTCGACCCGGGAATCGAGGTGAAAAGCACAGAGAGAGTTCAACCCGCTGTCGCTGCTCACCTGGCAGCGGGAATCTTTCGGTGTCCCTCAATGCCACCACCGGGGAAGCAGATTCCTCAGCAGGACGCCCCGGCCCCGGGCAGCCGCATCCTGTCAGCAGGTTCTTCTCGTTCACCCGGCCAGCAGTTCGCCAGCTCCTTCACACGGTGGCAGGATCTTCACGGGGGTTGTTGCCCTGCCACCAGGGCCTCGATGTCTGAGTGGACGGCACGGAGGTCGGTGTCGCGGGCC
>PWUC01000085.1 GCA_003562655.1 Clostridia bacterium | reverse complement strand
GGGCCCCGTGGGTGCTCTCTGGGACGGTGGACGGGCCCCGACCGCGCAGGCTGGTCGGGGATTCCCGTCCGTTCTGGGATCGAGGGGCACGCAGGCGCCCCACGCAGCTGTGAGGGCCTCCGGCGCGGTGTCCCGGCTCTGCAGCGATGACGGAAGGTCAATCCGTTCTTCATCCGAACAGCCGCACAACATTGGATCTCTGCACTGCAGATCCGGATGTCCCCCCTGTCAGGTCAACGAGCAACGGGCAAGATTTCGCCAGATGGGCCGGATCAAACTGACTGTGCTCTACCGCCAGGATCACGCAGTCTGCCCGACCGAGGACGTCATCCTCGAGATCAACACCCTGCAGAGGAGCACCCCCGGCACAAACTGTGTCGATGTAGGGATCGTGAAAGGCCACCGAGGCACCCCGGGCGATCAGCAGTTCCGTCAGCCTCACCGCCGGAGACTCCCGGACATCATCCACATCTGGCTTGTACGTGACCCCGAGCAATAATATCTCACTGCCCGAGAGCGTCTTGCCTCTCCGGGAGAGCGCCCCCTCGATCGTGTTCAGTGCATAGCCCGGCATCGACCTGTTGATCGCCCGCGCCATCTCTGCCAGCAGGGCAGGGTGTCCCGTCTGGCCAGCCCATGCAGCGTAGTACACACTGTCTACGGGTATGCAGTGCCCACCAACGCCTGGTCCGGGGTAGAAGGCAGAAAAACCATACGGCTTTGTGGAGGCCGCCGATACGACCTCCCAGATGTCAATGTGGTTGGCGCTACATATGCGAGCCATTTCGTTTATGAAGGCGATGTTCACGTCCCGATACGTGTTCTCCAGGAGCTTCGCCATTTCCGCAACGGTGGGTGAACTCACTGCAACGGTGGGAACCCCCAGACTATCGTAGAAAAGACCTGTCATCTCCCGGCACCTCGGAGTCACTCCGGAGACCAGCCTGGCGACATCCTCCACGTGATACTGCTCATTGCCGGGATCGACTCTTTCGGGTGAGTAGCCGAGCAAGAGCTCCTCTCCAACGGTCCGGTTTCTCCCCAACAGCCGCGGCAGGACCCTCTTCTGTATGGTTCCAGGACCCACCGTGCTTTCCACGATCACCAGCTGCTCGCTGTTCGCGCTTTCGCCTATGGCTTCGGCAGCTGCCAGGAGAGGCCCATAATCCGGCCCTCCTTCGGCAAGGGGTGTCTGCACTGAGACCAGCACCACATCGCACCAGCCACATTCACTGAGATCCGATGAGACAGCGAAGTGGTGTTGCTCCAGGCAGGTCTGAATATCCTCATCAGAGATGCCCGTGATGTATGATGCTCCCCGTCTCAGTGCTGCCACCTTCTCCTCGTCCTTGTCCACGCCCAGGACTGGATAGCCCTTGCTGCTGCAAAGCAGCGCCAGGGGCAGCCCAACATAACCCAGTCCCACCGTCGCAACTCGCGCTGTTCTCGATCTGATCCTGCTTTCGAGCATTATCTTCTCCAGTGATGTTGGTGCTATGGCTCCGGATTATAGGTATTTCCCGCGCCGCATCCATGTTACTGAAGCAGGGCACGGGCTGTCGGGGAAGGAGGAACCTACAGCCGGGCGAGTCATAAACTGGGAAGCAGAAGGAGGGGCGGCATTGCACTACCTTGTGACGGGTGGAGCCGGCTTCATCGGCTCGCATCTCACCCTGAGGCTGTTGAAACAGGGACACCGGGTCACCATTCTGGACGACCTGTCCTCGGGCAGACCCGACCGGGTCACGTCTGCCGGGGCACAGCTGGTAACTGGCAGTGTACTGGACGAGTCGCTGGTCTCCTCGCTCTGTTCGGACTGTGACCGGATCGTCCACCTGGCCGCAGTAGTTGGTGTGAGACTGGCCATGGCGAGAGGGATCGAGACGCTCCGGGTCAGCTTCACAGGGACAGAAAACATCCTGCGCGGAGCGACCCGCTTTCAGAGGGACGTCTTCATCGCCTCGTCTTCCGCTGTCTACGGCAAGGTGTCCGGGGCGCCCGTGGCGGAGAACACCGATTCCCTGCTGGGAAGCTGTGATGGGACCGGCTGGCTGTACTCGGCAGCGAAGCTGGTTGAGGACCATCTGGCCATGGCCTATTTTCGCGAACGGGGCGTCTCCGTAAAGATCGGGCGTTTCTTCAACGTCATCGGTCCCTTCCAGGTTGGGACCTACGGGATGGTCGTTCCCAGGTTCGTCACCCGGGCGCTGAAGGATGATCCTCTGCCAGTGTACGGAACGGGCGAGCAGACCCGTACCTTTGTCCACATAGACGATGCCCTCGACGGCCTGCAGCTGGTCCTTGAGCAGGGGAAAACCGGGAAGGTGTACAACATCGGCGGCAGTGAGGAGATATCCATCCTCTCACTGGCACAGAGGATCATCTCCATGACAGGTTCGTCTTCAGAAATCAGGCGGATCCCTCTCGCTGATGCCTTCGGCCCGGACTTCGAGGAGACACCCCGCAGAATACCCGACATCAGCCGTCTTCGCAAACTCGGCTACTCGCCCAGGTATTCCCTGTCAGAGACCCTGTCGGAGATAATCGACCATCACAGAAGTTCGGGGGCCGGATGAGGTTGCTGTATTTCATCTCTGAACCGGAAAATGAAAGCAACCGCTTCGGAATGTACCAGCAAGCCGTGCGATCGGAGATGAAGCGAAGATCCGTGGGGTTCAGCGAAATATCCCTCGAGGGGTCTCTGTGCACCCAGCGGAGCATGTTGACTTCGGTCAACTCCCATCAGGATGATGACTGGCTTGTCTGCTGCCCTCACAACCCGATCCTCCGGCACCTTGCCGAGGTGCCCGGGCGCAAGTTTGCCCATGTGGGCATTGACAGGCTCGAGGACACAAGCATGCTCGGAGTGTATGATGCTGTCTTCGTCGGCTCACACTGGGCAGCATCCGTGCTCAGGCAACGCCATGAAGGGGCCGAGGTGGTGGTCAGCGGGTTCCCCTTTGACCCGGAGTGGCTGGATGGCTACCGAAGACCGCAGACGGACGAGAAGCTGATCGCCTTCAACCAGCCGTTCGCGCTGAGCCATCTGCATATCCTGGAGGTGCACCTGGGTGATCTGCTCGTCAGAGATGGATATCGCGTGGTCCACCTCTGCCCCAGGGAGAAGATAGAGCTCATGGAAGATGACCGGGAGACAAGGGTGCTGCTGCGCGAGGGGCAGAAACGCGGCCTCAGATTCACCGTCTATGATGACAGGAGCAGGTACTACACGGAGCTGGCCCGGGCGCAGGTCCTGGTCAGCACACCGGTGACAGGACCCTCACCGCTGGAATCATTGGAGGCAGTCGGCCTGGGCGTGACGCCGCTGGCTCCAGACTGGGGCCCTTTCCCGGAGTACCTGCCCCGATCAAACCTCTACCCCCCGTACAACCTGGAGAGCATCCACAGGCAAATCGCATCACCTCCGTGCGGTCATGTCAACCGAAGACATCGACCGGCGCGGGTACTGGACGTCTACCTGTCAACCATGGGGGTGAGCTGATGCTATATTTTGTGGGCCACATTGACACCCCGGGAAGCTGGGGCGGCAGTTTCACCCGGGCTGTCCGGCAGGAGCTCATACGC
>PWUC01000239.1 GCA_003562655.1 Clostridia bacterium | reverse complement strand
CTCCGCTGCCTCGATGGAGCTCAGACGGGGGATCGTGGATCCACCTTTGACGTGCTCCGGATCGGCGGTCATGAAGCCGGGAACGTCCTTCCATATGTCCAGGGAAGGAGCATCAATGCAGTGGGCGAGGCACGCTGCCGAGTAGTCACTGCCTCCCCTTCCAAAGAGCACTGTCGCATCACCCCCGGGGGATACCCCGTAGAATCCGGGCACAATGTGTACGATCTCACCCGTGAGATGACGCCTGACCCCGGGGATGCTGCGGTTGAAGTCCACTCGCCCCCCGCCGGGGCCTCTCCGGGCGATCAGACCCACCTCCTCGGGTGTCAACACCTGACAGGCCTGCCCCTCACTCTGCAGCACCCAGCAGAGCAGACAGGCGGCCATCTTCTCTCCGTAGGTCAGGACCCTCTCCCGCAGCTGACCGCGGGCAACCGGGTCGAAAACCGCCAGCTCCCCCAGGTGCCCCCTCAACTCCTCCGTCAAATCCCGGATCTCCCGCCCCGCGCATTCGCTGTCTTCAGCGGTCAGGTGGCATCGCTCCAGGACCTCAAGATGCACCGTCCTCAGCTCCTGACAGAGCGAATCGATCTCTGACGGGCCGGTTCCCTCTGTCCTTTCCAGCAGCAGATCCGTGACCCCTCTCACCGCCGACAACACCACGACCACCGGCGCATCGTAGGTCCTTATAATCCTGGCAACGGAGAGAAAATCCCCGGGCTCCCTGATGGCCGATCCACCGATCTTGATCACTCTCGGCGTCATACGAACACCTCCCACGCAGGCATTGGCCCGCAGCGCAGTTCATCCATGCGAGACCGGGCAGGTGGGAGGCGCTGCTGCATGCGAATGGGAAGACCATGACACCGTTTTCTCGATGACGCATCTCCGCAATGCAGAAGTGCCTCCACGAGATGTACGGAGAGGCACCAGATTGCGGAACGCGCAAGGTGAGTGCCACCCTCATCTCCCGGATGAACGGGTCATCCGCAGGAATTGGCACCTTTCCCGGGTTGATCCGGGCGGTTGCCGGGCTTCATCGGGCCAGTCCCTCCACCTGCTCTCGATAAGAGCGGAATCGCGCTTATGAAATTATTGTTGGTAGTTTATCACACTGCATCGGTAGCCTGTCAAGGCAGATCAACGACGAATGTCCGGCGGCGGCGGACCGGATGGAGATTCTGCCGGCGCTCAGGGTTTCTCTAATAGCCCCGTCTGGGGTCGCAGACGTTCTTCAGCGGCTGCTCCTGCATATAACGCCCCAGGTTCTCGCAGACGATGTCCACCATCCCCCACCCGTATGGGGCAATGAATGACTGCCGTGGGGGATCACGACGGCATTCGCCATGTCCCGCTATTCGTGCTCGTCCGGGGGCGGTTTTCCCCCACGGGCGTCCGGGTAGGAACCGGCTGTGCATTCCTCGCGCAGCGCCTGTCCATCGAAGGTCAGGGCATGATTCCCGAGTTTGCCCGCCGATCCCCGACGGACTCTCTTCGCATCTGATCACGAGATCACCTCTACTCCGCGGGACTGCAGCAGACGATCAGGGGGTATCGCCGGAAGCGGCAAGCCCAGGAGAAAGAATCTTCTGAGTGCACTCAAGAGGCGAGACCGGCTGAATGGGACAGGCGCAGCGAGGACCCATCCCGCCTCCCGGGCAGCGAGGCGCACTGGTTCCATCTCATTGATCCCAGTCGCGGGCCAGAAATCCCCTCTCTGCAAGGGCTGTCTCTGCACGCTTGAAGTCGTCCACCCGGTCAAACTCCACGGTGTGCAGATGAACCCCCTCCGTCAGTGAGGAAAGCAGGGGCGCGCCGGTTTTCTTCAGCCGGTCCATAAAGCGGCTCACATCATCCCTGGACTTCAGCATGAGTGCACCGATCAGATCACCATACAGTGGATGTTCCACAATGACGTCGATGACCCGGACCCCGCAGTCCACAAAGGTGTTCAGCTCATCCCGGGTGAGCTCGGGCGGGTGCCTCACCGCCACCCTGGCCCGGTGCGGCCTCTGGGAGGGCTCGCGCACCATCACATAGCCCCCGGGAGTGGCCAGAATGTTGTGCCCCGCGGCCCGCAACAACGCCACGTCCTGTACGACGACCTGCCGGCTGACCCCGAGTTCGCCGGCCAGTTCCGTCCCGGTCAGGGGTTCGTCCCTCTGATCCAGCATCTTCAGTATGCGCCGCCTGCGCTTCATCGCGAACGTCCCGCGAACAGCTCAAACATCCGCTCCAGGGCCAGCCGGGCATCCCGGGCCGTTGCCGGAGGCACCTCGATCCTGTTGATGACCCGCCCCCGCAGCAGCTCCTCCAACACCCACAGCAGGTGACGGGGCGTGATCAGATCCATGTCAGCACACACACTTCCCCCGTTTTTGAGCGAGACGATGGTCCTGTCGGGATACTCGAGGGCCAGCCTCGCCACCAGCTTCTCCTCGGTTCCAACGGCCCAGCTGCTGCCCGCAGCGGCCTCAGAAACCCGGCGCTGGATGAACTCGGTCGAGCCCTCCTCGTCGGCGCGATGTACCACCTCTCGAGAGCACTCCGGGTGCACGATGATCTTCACACCGGGGTTCTGCCCGCGGACTGAATCAGTCATATCAGCGGTGAACTCCGTGTGAACGGGACAGTATCCATCCCACAATATCAACCGGGGACGATCGGACTCTGAGTCCAGGGTCTCGTCGGCCCGCCGCCACATGGCCATCTCCTCCTCGGCTACCCCCAGGGCATGACCGGTGTTCCGGCCCAGATGCTGGTCGGGAAGGAACAGGACGTGCTGCCCCTCCTCGAGGGCCCAGGCCATCACCTCCTTCGCCGACGACGAGGTGCAGCAGGCTCCCCCCCTCGCACCGCAGAAGGCCTTGATCTCGGCCGAGGAGTTCACATAGGTCAGGGGGATAATGTCCCCCTCCAGGCGTTCATTGAGGTCCTCCCAGCAACGCCTGACCTCTCCTGCTGTCGCCATGTCAGCCATGGGACAGCCTGCTTCCAGGTGCGGAAGGATCACACTCTGGTCCTCGTCCGTGAGAATATCGGCCGTCTCGGCCATGAAATGGACTCCCAGAAAGACCACGTAGCGAACCCCCGGCTGATTGGAAGCCAGCCTGGCCAGCTGCAGAGAATCCCCCCTGTGATGGGCGAATTTCAGGACCCGGTCCTGCTGGTAGTGATGACCCAGTATGATCAGATCAGATCCGAGCTTCTCCCTGGCGGTGAAAATCGCGCTCTCGACCTCGGCATCTGTCATGACTTCGTATCGATCCGGCACCGGATTCTGCACAGAAATCCCTCCCGTGAATTGATCACTGCAGATTTAGACTCATGTCCAGGCTCGAGTAGGAGTGGGTCAGAAAGCCCGCAGACATGATGTCCACGCCCGTCCGGGCCACATCTGACGCGGTCGCGGCCGTGATCCCACCCGAGGCTTCGACGACGGCCCGGCCGTCGATCCGCGACACGGCCTCCCGCATGCTGCCCACATCCATATTGTCAAGAAGGATCGCGTCGGCTCCCGCCTCAAGGGCCTGCTGAACCTCGATGAGATCTGTCACCTCGACCTCGATCACGACCATGTGACCGGCCCGCG
>PWUC01000129.1 GCA_003562655.1 Clostridia bacterium | reverse complement strand
GCCCCAGTCATCGAGGATCAGGAGTTGGATCTTGGCCAATCGGGTCAGAAGCTTGGGAAAGGACCCATCCGCCTGGGCCAGAGCCAACTCCGAGACCAGCCGTGGCAGGCGATAGTAGCGGGCACTGAGGCCGTGCCGGCAGGCCATGTTGCCCAGGGCACAGGCGATGTAGGTCTTGCCCGACCCGGTGGGACCGGTGATCAGCACCACCTGTTGGTTTCGGATCCACTCACAGGTGATAAGGGCCGTCATCACCTGGCGGTTCAGGCCCCGGTGCGCCTGCTGCGTCCTCGGCAGAGATGCCGAGGGGACGAGATGCAACAGGTGCTCGATGCTGATAATAATGCGCAGAAGGGGGAATAAATCGAAGGACAGGTCAGGACCAGCACCGGGCGCCCAGGCAGGGAGATGGCCCTGTCGGGCAGGAATCGAATCCGCATCCATCCTCTACGCCCGGCGAGACGGCCCGTTTCACCCTCAGGAGCGAGACAGCATCCCGCAGGTCCCCGCCTCATCTCGAAGGTTTACGCAGCGATGCAGCATCGGCAGGCGGGTCGGGACAGGAGGCGGGATGTCCCAACAGCAACGGTTCCGGGGCCCCTTCGCCCTCGGAACAGGAGCCGCACCCCCTACACCCGGTCGTCAGTGCAACCGAGGCGGTCAGAGGATGGAGCTCACTGTTCGATCCCCCTGCGGGCCTTCAGCCCCCGGGTCCAGTAGTGTTTGACCTCGCGCATCTCGGTGACCAGGTCAGCGGCATCCACGAGGGCCTCCGGCGCATAGCGACCGGTGAGAACGAGTTCGACCCCCTCGGGCCGCTGCCGCAGCACTGCCAACACTCTTTCAAGGGACACCAGCTCGAAGTGCAGCGCGACGTTGATCTCGTCCAGTATGATGACGTCGGCGATTCGCTCCTGCATCGCCCGCTCTGCCCGGGCCAGGCCCTCCTCGGCACCATCGACGAGTTCCTGAGGCGGTGAACCCGGCGAGAAGACGCGGATATCGTCACCCATCGAGGCCAGGGTCTCGGGATCGATCTCGCCCTCCCGTGCGACGAAGTAGGGCTTTCCCACCTGGATGATGGTCAGCCCGGGCTGAAGCCGTGCGGCAGCGCGATGCTCACCATAGCCCCATCGCTTCATGAACTGGACCACCAGAACCCGCAGGCCCCAACCCACAGCCCTCACTGCCAGGCCCAGGGCAGCCGTGGTCTTGCCCTTGCCGTCCCCGGTGTACACCTGAACCGCTCCACGGCCCAGGGATCCGCAAGAGACGCTCTCGGTGTCATTCATGGAGTTCTCCCTTCGCAGGTGAACACAAGACCCCCATCCATCGAGCTGGCGGGCCCAGATGGACCTACTCCGAAGTGGATTGACCCAACCCCTGATATCGCACGATGAAGGATTGCAGCAGGTCGCGGTTGCGCGAGAGGGCTCCAACCCACGTGTCGAGGAACTCGCGCCCGTCCGGGGTGACACTGTAGACCTTCCGCGCCGGCCCGCTGCCGCTGGTGTCCCAGCTCGACTCTATGAAGCCGTCGGCCTCGAGTCTCTGCAGGTTGCGGTAGATGCCGCCCGGGTCTGCGTCTGACAGACCGAAATCGCTCAGCCTTCCCGTCAGCTCATAACCGTGGGCGGGCTTTTCAAGCAGCAGCAGCAGCAGCGTGGGCTGAAGGAATCCCTGAAGGATGCATCCCTGCCCCGGATGGTGACAGTGACAGTCTCGCTTCTCCTTGTTGCAGTGAGCCTTGTTCAACAGGGCCCCCCCCATCCCGTCCTGAGGTACTCCTAGTCTATTGGGGATTCGTCTCGTCTGTCAATGCTGCGCGGTGAGGTTCCGGGGCCCGGAGGGATCGCCCGCAGGAGCGCATCGGACCCGCACCCGGCCCATCAGCCCCCGGGCTGGACCGCCCCTGCGCCGCCGCCCTCATCAGTCCGGCCCATCCGCCTGGCTCTGCGCCTGGCGATCAGGTAGCAGGTGAGAAGTCCCAGGATCAGCAGCCCCAGAACCGGCCACAGGATCAGTGGAAGGGTGGCAACCTGCTGCCCACGCCCGGCAGCTGCGGCATAGTACCGGCAGATCTCGGGACGGCCGTCGGCACCTGAAGGCATCGCCGCCAGGTAGTCGGTTACCGCCTCCCAGGCGGTCAGGGGTCTGTCCCGGTGGTATACAATCAGCTCGGTGGCCTCCGCCACCGGGTTCCCGTCGCTGTCCTTGGGCTGTATCTGCAGCCGGGGCAGGATGTCGCCGACCATCGGGATGAAGGAGGCCACGTACAGGTCGGCCACCACGTGATACAGCTGATCATCCTTCCACTCCAGGGGGACGTACTCGCCCTCCTCCATGGAGGGGTCATCGCCGACATAGCGCTCCGCACTGAGGACCGCGCGGTAGGTGGGAAGGGGCTTGTCCACCACCGGAAGCCAGAGGAGGATCGACCGCCCGGGATCGTAGGTGAACCGGAGTCCCGACGACTGCAAGAAGAATGCGTCTCCCATGATCGCCGAGAGCAGCGGGCCTATTTCCAGCACCCTGCGGACCTCATCGCCCGTCAGGTAGGTTGATATCAGCGGATACCCGGGGGTGTCCCCCGGTCCCGATCCGAGGCCTACGGTGGAGGCGATGTCGTAGAAAGAAAGATCCCCCTCAGCCCTCGTCGTGATCCCCGGATGCAGCGAACCCCGTATCTGCCCGTTCGCCTGAAAGGCAAAGTCCACCCGCTCACCGGTAACCCGCTGCACCGACCACCGGAAGGCGTCGGAAACGAGGTTTCCGTAGGGAGACTCAGCGAGGGGCGGGTCCCGCGAGACGGTGAACTCCGACCGGGCTATCACCCGGTATATGTCATCGTATTTTCCATCCGTCACCCGGGCGATGAGATCGTTCAGTTCCGATGTGGCCGCTGCGACCTGGGAAGCCACGGCGGGATCCGGCCGTGTGGTGTCGTCGACCTCCAGCAGGTATGGATGTCCGGTCTCGGCGTTTCTGAGGCGAAGAGACCGGGTGGCGGGACTGTAGGCGAGCTGGAGGCAGCCCAGGTAGCGACCCGTGCATCCGGCCTGGACGATGATGGTGCCGTCCTCAATCACCGGTTCGGCCAGGGCGGTATGGCAGTGCCCACCGACTATGACATCGATGCCGGCTACCTCCCGCGCCAGCTGGCGATCCTCCTCGACCCCCGCATGGGTGATGGCGATGATCAGGTCGGCACCGCTGTCTCGCAGCTCTGCGACGGCGGACTGCGCAAAGTCTCGGGGTTCGGAAAACTGCACCGGATCGACGTCAGCGGCCACGGACAGGGCGTGGTCGCCCAGCAGGCCGAAGACGCCCACCCTGACCCCTGATCCCGGCAGCGCAAACAGGTGGGTCGGCACGAGCCCGACGCCGGCCAGGGGATGGTCCGGGGGGATTTGTGCGTTGCCGGAAAGAATCACCGTGTCCGCCGCAGCAGCGGGGTAGCCCGCCGCCCCCAGGTACTGCGCCAGAACATCGGGGCCGTAGTCAAATTCATGGTTGCCCAGGATCACCGCATCGTAACCCATGGCGAGCATCAGGGCCAGCTCCGTCGCTCGTGCCTCGAGGGCCAGCCAGCTGAAGGGAGAGCCGCCGATGAAGTCACCGGCGGAAAAGAGCAGAACCGGCTCATCCCCCGCCTCGCTCCTGAGGTCGTCGATGAGGGTCGCCAGCCGCCCGAACCCCCCGACGGTGGGATCCGGACCGTCGGGATCGTAGTCTACGGCCGATGAATGGGGTATCAGGGCGGAATGCTCATCATTTGTGTGCAGGATGGTGAACAGGACCTCCTCGTCCGCCCCAGCAGAGGCTACCCCTGCAGCAAGGGCGGCAGTCAGGACACATGCGACAATCAGCAGTCTTAAGATGGCGAGACAACGTTGACCTTTCATGAAAACCTCCACGTCACAATGATTCACCTATCAGGATCTGTCCCGCGAAATGGGCTGCACCCTCGGCCGGCTGGCTGAGAGGGCTGACGATGGGGACCGGTCCCCACCCCGCCCAAAGTCTCCGGGTGAAGGGCCGAATCAGCGGCGGCCTCCCGCGCCAGACGCCCCCCACCAGGTGGACAGGAAGCGGCTCTCGGGAGCTGCACCTGCTCAGGAGGCTGCCGGCCAGGCCCGCCAGCTCCTCCCCGGCGTCCCACAGGATGCAGCGGGCCACCCGGTCACCCTCCCGGGCGGCGGCGAAGACCTCGCCGCAGAAATCTGCCACCTCTGAGACCTGAATCCCACCCTGGTCGTGCACTCTGGCTGGAACCTCATCGAAGCTGCAGACCCCGTAGTGCCGCAGGGCCCGTTCCCTGAGGACCGTGGCGTCACCCCTGCTCTCTGCCGCCCGGATCGCGGCCACGAGTCCCATCCGCCCGATCCAGTACCCGCTGCCCTCATCTCCCAGGATGATTCCCCCTCCACCCGCGGTCATCCACCGCCCCCCGCAGCGGGTGATGGCGATGGATCCGGTGCCGCTGATGAGGACGATCGCGTCATCCCGTGGGCAGGCACCGTAGTACGCGGCCTGCGCATCCCCGATCACCTCGCATCTGGCGAAGGGAAAGTGTTCGCGGAGGCAGTTCAGGACCGTCTTCCGCCGGTCCGGCAGGTTGGCGCCGGCCATCCCGGCAGCGGCGCCGGCAATGGGTCGTCCCCCCGCCGCCCGGGCCAGGTTGCGGCAGACCTCATTCATCGACTCGGCGGTCAGCCTGTTGGCATCCGGGACGCCTAGCCAGTTGGCAGGCGGAGCAGTCCACTCTGCCAGAATCTCGGGTGGACCGTCTCGCCGGAGGCGGGCCAGCACTCCCCTGGTCTTGGACCCTCCCCCGTCGATCCCCACAAACAGATGCTCACCCATCTGGTCACCCTTCCAGTGTGAAACGCCAGGGAACGCGGCCAAACTCTCCCACACTGCCCAGACCCACTCGCGGCAGGGCATCGATGCGACCCCGGCGCCTCCCCCCGGCGATGATCACGGGCCCACCGGCGAGAGATGCACCGTTTAGACTGCGATCCACCCCCAGTGCCTCGCAGAGCTTCCCCGGCCCGTCGCTGAGTTGACGGCTGCCCTCCGTCGCGACTCCCCTCCCCCGCCTCCTGGCCATGAGGGCAACTCCCACTTCCGGGAGCACCGCCCGGATCAACACCGCATGGGGGTCACCCTCCCTGAGACATACCGCATTCAGGCAGTGATGAAGCCCGTATATCATGTACACGTAGGCGGTCCCGGGCGGCCCATACATGGGCCCGGTACGCTCCGTGCGCCGGTAGTTGAAGGCGTGACAGCCGCGGTCCAGGATCCCACAATAGGCCTCGGTCTCCACGATCGTGCCCCCGGTGACACCCGGACCGCAGAAGCTGAGCAGTCTGTGGCCCAGAAGATCCTGCGCCACCGAAAGGGCATCGCGCGCGTAGAAGCTGCGGGGAAGAACCCGCGGAGCCTCCCCCGACCTCCTGGATTCAGTCCAGCACCAGTTCTCCGGCACCGAGCTTCTCATCCCATCGCACCTGCACTCCGTATGCACCCGACAGTTCTGCAATCTCCGCAATGATGTCCTCCGCTTCCTCTCCCAGTGCCAGAACCGGCCGTCCCCTGCGGGTGCGGCCCAGCTTCCATCCGAGGGTGACCGGGTGCAGGATGACCCGCTTCAGATCCCTCTGTTCAAAGGTGACCTCCGCGATGACCGAGCGCCAGTACATCTCGTCAGAGGGGAACCCCCTGGCGTCCCGATCGGTGCGGCGATCATAAAGCTCATCGGGGGTTGCCTCCACCGAGAGATGGTACCGGTCATAGATGTCCTGGGGCAGCCACCGGACGGTCTCGTTCTGGAATATGAAGTTGCCCAGGCTGTAGAAGATGGGACGTCCCCGGTACACCTCGATGCCGCGAAGATGATGGGGGCCGTGGCCCACCACGACGTCGGCTCCCGCCTCGATGGCCTCACGGGCGAAGTCCCGCATGAACTCGGCCGGTGTCCGATTCGATCTCAGGTCCGATTCGTGACTGTGCAGACTGAATATGACCCAGTCCGCCTGGCGGGCAGCGCCGGCAACCGCCTTCAGATTCCCCTCCAGGTCAGAAGGGTCGGGCCGGGTGCGCACGCAGTGACGCTCAGCGGCCCGGAACTCAAGATCGGCCAGCCTGAAGGCGCCCTCCGCCGTCTCAGAGTCCGGGGGCATCATCCCCCTGTAGCGTCGTCTCAGCTCCTCGAACCCCAACCCCTCGCTGATCTTGCGCAGATTCTCGATGTCCTCCTCCGGCACCTCAAACCACCGGGAATAGCGCAGGGGGTTCAGACCGGGGCGGCCGGGAAGATCAGGACGCTGTGTGCCTGCGTGGGCGCCGGCGGGGAAGGTGGATGAGGCCGAGATCAGGGCAGCTCTGCCCGCAGGCGTGTCCAGGTAGGCCGGGGACCGGGCGACGGCGAGGTTCGGCCCGACTCCTGCATGGACCATGTCCCGGTAATCCAGATGCTCACTGGTGGACAGAAGCCCCCCAAAGGACCAGTCCATTGAGTGATTGTTGGCGCGGGCAAACAGGTTGAAACCCGCCCATTTCAGATCATCGGCGATCTCCGGGCTGCCCACCACATATGTACCGCCGCTGGCCGCAGCGGGATGGCCCTCGTAGTCGGTCAGAAGACCCTCGAGGTTGGTGAAGCTGATGTCAGAGTCCCTGATGATGGATAGCATGCTGAGGTAGTTCGCCTCCCTGTACGGCTTCAGCCGCCGGGTGATCAGGGAGTCTCCGGTCAGGGTCATGGTCGCGCTTTCGCCTTCGGATGAACTGTGCACGTGTGATCTCTCCTTTCAGTGTCCGCCGGTCAACCTGAGGCCGCAGCTGGAGATGAACCGCTCCACAGCGGGATTGGAGGGGGTTTGCGGGCAATGCGAAACCCTCGGGGGCCACGGTGGAGCCGCTGCGTCAGCTGGGGGCCAACCCCGGTGGGCCCGCAAAACCCTCACCTGCCGACCCTATCCGGAGTCGGAGGCGCTGCACTCACAAACGGAGATGCCCGTCGCACCGGCCGTCGTCGGCATCCATTGCCTGCACCCGAAGGCCCGGCGGCTCAATCACCCTCCTGTCGACGGTTGCAGAGCTCCATCAGGTGTCTGACGACCTCGGGCACGCTTTCCCTCGATCTGATCACTGCGAACACGGTTCTCTCACCCGCCAGGGTACCCAGCACCTGCTCCCAACCGAGGGCGTCAATGGCCTCGGCCACGATCTGGGCTGTCGCGGGCAGGGTGTCGATGACCAGCATGCACTCGCTGCTCTGTATTTTCCTGACGGAGTTGCCGAGGGTCTGAAGAAGGTGTTCACTCACTTCCTGTTTTTTCACGGATGAGGGTTCCACATAGCGATATCGCCCCGAATTGGTGGAAACCTTCACCAGGCCCAGCTCCTTGATGTCCCGGGAGATTGTGGCCTGGGTGACCTGGATCCCCTCCTCCGTCAGGGCCTCGACCAGATCATTCTGGGTCCCGATGTCCCCGTCCTTTAGCAACGAGAGGATTCTCATCTGCCGTCTCGATTTCAAAGAACTCCCTCCAACTGCGACGAAATTGTGTATGATCGCACATTGTATTTATTCGTTTTATGCAAGCGATTGTCCTGCACGGGGAGTGCGTTTTCGCCACACGTCCGGCATTCCGGGACAATACAGGGCACAGGGGGCCGCAGGGTCAGAAGAGGAGTGAGGGACAGAAAGAGGGCCCACTGGGGCAGTGAGCCCCCGTGAATCAGTCAGAGCACTGCACGGCGACGGTCTGCTCGGCGCCGCATTCCGGGCATCTGCAAAGATGCATGCACCTGTCGTCCTCCGGCTTCGAGGTCAGTTCCTCGCCGAGGTCCTCGTACGGGCTATAGGGGCCGTAGTAGTGATCCACGGGACCCAGATCATCCATGGCTGTGTCACCACGGCAACCCTCACAGCTGCACTCGAGCCGCTCCATTCCATTGCACACAGGGCATTTGGCCAATTGTCGTCCCCTCCTTGCCTGATCGTGTTCGTCCCTAGGGTTCCACCGGAGAGGATATCTATTAGCCCACCGTTGGCGGGGCTGCCCAGCTCAAAGGTAGCGGCCGCCCCGCCGCCCAGGGCAGTCCGGGCGGGCAGGGCTGCGTCTTTACTGAATCGCCCTCGCCGCACCCCTGCGGCACCACCGCACTACTGTCCGAGGTTCATCAGGACCCGTCCCGCCCTGACAGCCGTCGGATAATCGGGGGCATTGTACTGCACCGTGAGCGGGTCAACCCGCTCCGCTCCCGGGAGAAGGTGGGAGCCATCGGCCAGGGCGGTGTTGGCAAACCTGATCGCGAGTACGACGGGCCCCGGTATCTTGAAGGGAGCCGGCGGCCTCTGCCCCAGGGCCCTCCTGACTCCCGCATGTATGAGCTCCCGGGCCCTCTCTGGATGCAGGGACCGGGCGGCATACCGGCTCACATATTGCTTGACGCAGGCGGTGTGCACTCCCGGGATCAGGTCCTCGATCTCGATGACCGCGCAGTCATCACCACTGAGGAAGATCACAGGCACCCCGTAATGGCCGGCCAGGGCCGCGTTCATCCCGATTTCTCCCAGCCGCTGTCCGTTGATCCGGTACTCCAGCACCGTCCCGGTGTAGGTGTGATTGAGCACACCGGGAGTTGCCGCCATGGAATGGTACCCTATGAAGACGACGGCATCGAAGCTGTCGTCCAGGCCCTCCATCATTTCCATAGGTTTCGGACTCCCGGATATGAGTTCAACCCGGGGATCCAGCTTCTCGATCAACATGTTGCGCATCCCACCGTGACTGTCGTTGATCACGACAGTTTCTGCCCCCTCCTCCAGGGCTGC
The DNA here is from genome assembly GCA_003562655.1 of Clostridia bacterium. The sequence continues at coordinate 4,531 of PWUC01000129.1, read as the reverse complement.
CGTTGCAGCCATGTTCGCCTCCAGGGTCATCAGCTCGCGAAAACGCCCGTAGTCTGCTCCCTGGTGACCCGTTTCATCCCAGTTGGCCACCCCGGCTACGCCCTCCATGTCGACGGATATGTAAATGTTCACGGGAGGTCTCCTTTCACGTGACAGAGGTGTGATCATCTTCTCGTTATTCTCGCTGTCCCTGTCCTTTACCTTCCCGATGGAGGCGCGGACTCTTCTGGCGAAGCCGTGAAGACGAAGGGAGCATTCTCAATGAAGATCCATGCTGGGAGATGGCACGCCTGCCCGAGAAATGAAGGGCTCGTCTTCACCCCCGGGCGTGGGTCGGAGCAAGATCGTCCGGTGGGTCTTCGCCACGGGAGCAGATCGGATCATCCATCAGCCCACTGCGGGAAACCACGCGGAGACTGCGGCTCACCGATCCGATCATTCACCCCTCTCCCGGGGAAACAGCGATCTCTGAACGGGAGCGTCGACGGCGCCGGACAGCTCCCGGGCCAGGGCGGCCATGAGGTGGGTGACAAGACGGACTGCATCATTGCTGTCAATCTGCACGTGGGATTTTTGTCGCAAAGACAGGAGCCTGGCGCCGCTCGGGAGGGGGAAAACCGCCTCTGCCCGGACCCCGTAGGTCCTCAGGTCCACCAGGGTCAACTGGGTCTGCACCCTGCAGCGAAGATGAAGGCCTTCCTGCGCCTGGATGCTGACGGAGGGATCCTCCAGTACCTCCGAGATGCAGAAGAACCTCCGCAGCGGGTGACCGGTGTACAGAAAGAGCCGGTCACCGGCGGTCACACTGGTGCCCTTTCCGGGAAACCAGACATACCTCCGGTCCCAGCTGTCATGCGCTGCCTGCGTGTAGGGGGAGGTGTTGGATCCCCCCACGATCTTGATCCAGTCGGCCACTCCGAACACCCCACTCTCCGGGACAGGGGGCCAGGGGGGCCTCCCCTGCAGCATCCTCGGGTCCGCCGGCGATATCGCCCCGACAGCCCTTGCCCGCGAGGGCGGGTGCATCACCGCACCCAATGCGTCCCTGCACCACAATCATACCGCTACTGCGGCCCGGGTGTCACCATTTGGTGACAGGAGTCGTGGCTCGTCGACATCTTCTACTGAACGAAGGTCACATCGAGGAAGTGCGCAGAGCATGAGATGCACGGGTCATAGGCCCGGACCAGCATCTCCAGCGCCAGGGTGATCTCATCCTGCGTCCGGTCAATTATCTGGGGAACGAGGGCTTTCATGTCGCTTTCCAGGTTGGCCAGGTTCTGCCCGGTCGGGATGATGCAGTTGGCCTTCACGATGGTGCCGTCCTCATCCAGTTCGTAATCGTGAAACAGGATCCCCCTGGGAACCTCCGCAGCCCCAATGCCGCGGCCGGCCCGGACCTCGACTCTTCTGGGTTCAGGTCGCAGGCCGTCGCCGAGCAGCTGCTCGATCAGATCGATGGAGTCCTCCAGGCAGTGCACGGTCTCCACGATCTGCGCGACGTTGTTCATGTACGGGTTCACCGTGTCCCTGCTCAGACCCAGTTCGTCCGCGGCGGCCCTGGCCTCGGGACGCAGAAGGTCGCCGTTGATCTTGGTTCGGGCCAGGGCTCCCACCATGTAGGAGTCCCGGGCGTGGCGGGTGTGTTTGGCGGTGGAGTGAGGCACCGCGGTCTCATTTGTGACCTGCAGGTAATCCTGGACATCATAGTCAGGGCCATCACTGGTCCGGATGCGGCCGCTGATCCACGCGTACTCATCGGGGAGGTGCAGGGCCACATACTCGGTCTCGTTGTCGAAGTCAGGGATCTTCAGGGTCTTGAGCAGCTCGACCGTCGCAGCCAAGTCCTCGCGGGCATCGACGAGCCGCCCCCGGATTTCCCTGAGCTGTTTCTCCCCAGGAAGGCTGGAGAAACCCTTCACCTTCATCGCGATGGGATGGACCTTGCGGCCGCAGATCATGTCGGCCAGGTCATTGGCCATCTTCTTGAGGCGCAGGGCCATCTTGACCACGTCGGGGTGATCACCCACCAGGGCCAGGGCACTGCCGGCCCCGAAGAAGTCCGGTGCGGCCAGAAAGAACACGTGCAGCCAGTGACTCTGCATGGTCTCTGCATTGAACAGAAGCTTTCTGAGCCTGACCGTCTGCTCCGATGCAGTGACGCCGAGGGCCTTCTCAAGGGCATTGATCGACGCCTGGGCGTGTCCCACAGCGCAGATGCCGCAGATGCGGGAGGTGATGTACGGGGCCTCGTGCCACCTGCGTCCGCGCAGCATCGATTCGAAGAAGCGGGGAGACTCCACGATTTCGAACTGGGCCCTCTGCAGCTCGCCATTTTTGACGTCGACCACGATGTTTCCGTGACCCTCGACCCGGGTGACGTGATGAACATTGATGTTGAGGTTCCTGCCTGCCATCACTGCAGCTCCCCTTTCCTGGCGTTGAACATCCTTATGCGCCTCTTCCCTTCCCTCTCATCGATTCCGTGTCGGGTCATGACATCCATCATGGAGTCCAGGTTGGCCTGTTCGAAGAGCCCGCGGCAGCCGATGCAGGCGGAACCGAAGGCGGGACAGAGGGCGCCGCAGCCCGCCCGGGTCACCGGACCCAGGCAGATCTCGTCGGTGTCCAGATCGTAGACGCAGACATTTTCCTTCATGCGGCACTCCACGCACACGGCGAAGTTGGGATCGTAGGGTCTTCTGCCCAAAAGCAGAGAGGTCACCACCTGGACAAATTCAGATCGATCCATGGGGCAGCTGCGTATGTAGTGGTCGACCTCGACCACCTCATCCAGGGCCCGGGCCTCGATGGTGTCGTAGTATTGCGCCTCATCTCCGTAGACCTCTCGCAGGTTCTCCTCCGACGTGAAGGCATTTTTCATGGCATTGACGCCGGCGGTGCTGGCGCACGCCCCCATGGCCACGAGAGTGTCGGCCTTTCTCCGGATCTCCTTCAGGACAGGGATCTCTGATTCCCGGGTGATGGCCCCCTCAACAAAGGCGATGTCATAATCTCTCCCCGTCGGATCCATCGCCTCGCGGAACGTCACCAGCTCGATCGCGCCGGCCACATCCAGCAGCTCCTCTTCCATGTTGACGATCTGAAGCTGGCACCCCTCGCAGCTGGTGAAACTGAAGATTCCAACCCTGGGTTTCGGTCTCATGCCTGTCCCTCCTTTCTAGAGGGCCTTCAACTCAGCGTAGGAAAAGCACGGACCCTCGCGGCAGACATACGCGGAGCCCTCCTGGCAGTGCCCACACTTGCCCACACCGCACTTCATCCGCCTCTCCAGGGACAGAAAGGTCATCTCGTCGGGGATTCCGATCCGCTGCGTCTTTTGCACCACGAAGCGGAACATGATGTCCGGACCACAGATGAAGGCGGCCGTTCGCCCCGGGTCAGGGGATATCCGGGGAAACAGCGTTGTGACCACGCCGACGTTTCCCTTCCAGGTGTCATCGGTGATGTCGACCGTCACGTGGTAGTCGACAGACGGATCCCTGTCCCACGCCCGCAGCTCGTCCGGAAACAACAGCGTGTCGGGAGACCGGGCACCGTAGAATATGATCACCCGCCCGTAATCTTCCCGGTTCTCGAGGACAGTATTGATCAGAGAACGCAGGGGAACTAATCCCAGGCCTCCTGCCACAAACAGGATGTCCATCCCCCGAACTGCCCCGGCGTCGAAACCCCTGCCGAAGGGCCCGCGAATCCCGATGACGTCCCCGGCCTTCATCTTCCGCATCGCACAGGTTACATTGCCCACGTGGCGAATGCACAGTTCAAAGCCATCGGTCATCGACGGTGCCGAGGTCACAGAAATGGGGGCCTCGCCTGCGCCGAAGACCGAGACCTGCACAAACTGACCCGGGTCATGGCCCAGCTCCCGCCCGGACTTGAAGCGCAGATGATACCAGGTCTCCGCCCCGGTCATCGGTTGAGTCTCGACGATCTCCGCCAGCTCGGGAAGGTACAGGGAATTGCTGCCTTGAGCGGGCAGGGTCACTTCGTCTCACCTGACGGACGGCGCCGGACCTCATTGTAGACGGTGGGCGGGTCGATCCTGACCAGGCACGTGCGCACACAACGGCCGCAGCCGGTGCAGTAGGGTTCACCGTACCGCTCATGGGCATATTTGCCCTTGTGATAATACATGTGGCGCAGCCTCTCACTCCGATCCTCCCGGAAGTTTTCCCCGCCGGCGACCAGGGCGAAATCCTGCAGGGTGCACCCATCCCAACGCCGTCTCCGCTCGCCCTCGCCGAGGTCCAGCGAGACGTCGTCCTGCACATCAAAGCAGAAACAGGTGGGACAGACCAGGTTGCAGCGCCCGCATCCCAGGCAAACGTCACCGTATTCGTCCCACACCGGGCTCTCCTCAGCCTCTCCCAGGATCCGGGGGATCTCCTCTGCCGGAAAATCCAGGCGGTTCCTGACCGCCTCGAAGCTGCGATCGCGCTCCGACCGGACTTCCTCCAGGCGGCCTCGTTCTGCATCGGTGAGATCCCTGACGTCCTCGCAGTCCCTC
>PWUC01000004.1 GCA_003562655.1 Clostridia bacterium | reverse complement strand
GCTGGCCCTGCGGGCAGCCGGAGTGTCCTGTGTCATCGCCCGTTCCTTTGCCCGCATCTTCTACCGCAATGCGGTCAATGTGGCCCTGCCCATCCTGCAATGCCCGGCGGCCGTCGACGGCCTCGCTGCCGGCGACACCGTCGAGGTCGATGCGGGCCGGGGTGTGATCCGCAGCATCTCCTCGGGCGATGTCTTCAGGGCGGGGCCCCTTCCGGAGTTTCTGCAGAGGATCCTGGCGGCGGGCGGCCTTATCCCGTATGCGCGGACGGAGCGCGGCTCCGGAAGGGGGGAGGCATGACCGACGAAGGATCTCTGCCGAGACCGGTGAATGTGCTGGTGCTCCCCGGTGACGGGGTGGGTCCCGAGGTGATCCGCGGGGCCCGGTCGATCCTGGACCTTCTGGCCCGGCATCTGCCGCTCGGCATGTGCGAGGCGCCCATAGGCGGGGCATCAATCGACGAGACCGGGCACCCCCTTTCCCCCGAGGTGCTGCGGCAGTGTCTGGCCGCCGATGCGGTCCTTCTGGGTGCGGTCGGCGGCCCCCAGTGGGATCATGTGCCGAGGGAGCGGCGTCCCGAGGCCGGCCTGCTGGCCCTGAGGAGGGAGATGGGGCTTTTTGCCAACATCAGGCCGGTCAGGCTCTCTCCCGCCACCAGGAACAGAAGCCCCCTGAGGCCTGAGGTGATCGGCAGCGGCGTGGACATGATCATCATCCGGGAGCTGGCCGGTGGCCTCTACTACGGTCCCCGGGGTCTCGAGGGCGACCGGGCCTTTGACACCCTGCGCTACGGGAGGGCCGAGATACAGCGGGTGGTCCGGAAGGGGTTCGAGGTCGCCCGCGGGCGCAGAGGGAAGCTGACCAGCGTCGACAAGGCGAATGTCCTGGCCACTTCGGGGCTCTGGCGCGCCGTCGTCACCGAGATGACCCCCGGGTATCCCGGGGTCGAGGTTGAACACCTATACGTGGACAGCTGCGCCATGCAGATGGTCCTTCGTCCCGAGAGTTTTGATGTGCTGGTGACGGAAAACACCTTCGGTGACATCCTCAGTGACCTGGGAGCAGCCCTGGTGGGGTCCATTGGAATGATGCCCTCGGCCAGCCTGGGACCCGGGGATGGCCCGGGGCTCTACGAGCCGGTTCACGGCTCGGCTCCCGACATTGCCGGGACAGCGACGGCCAACCCGGTGGGGGCTATTCTCTCGGTCGCGATGATGATGGAGGACCTGGGCCGGGCCGACCTGGCCCGCCAGGTGAAGGGTGCCGTTGAGGAGGTGCTGGAGGCGGGCTGGGCAACAGCCGACATGGCCGGTCCAGGGGTGACCGCCCAGTCGACCGACGAGATGGGCCGGCGAATCGCTGAGGCCCTCGCCGGCCGGTTCGCTGACGCTGAAGGACCTACAGAAAGGAGATGATTTCATGTTGGTGTATGTCAATGGCAGTTTTGTTCCCAGTGATGAGGCAGGAGTGTCGGTGTTTGACCGGGGTTACCTGTATGGAGACGGTGTCTTTGAGGGCATCAGGGCCTACAATGGTCGGGTCTTCAAACTCCCGGAGCACGTTGAGCGGCTCTATCAATCCGCCGGGGCAATCCTCCTGAGCATCCCCCTCACCCCGGAGGAGATGACCGATGTGATCGCCCGGACGTGCGGGCGAAATGGAATCCGTGATGGCTACATCAGGGTGGTTGTGTCCCGGGGTGTGGGAGACCTGAGTCTCGATCCTGACCGGTGCGAGGAACCGACGGTGGTGGTCATCGCTGACACAATCCAGCTCTACCCGGAGGAGCTGTATGATTCGGGCATGAGGATCATGACAGTGGCGACCCGGCGCAATCACCACGAGGCCCTGAACCCGCGCATCAAGTCCCTCAACTACCTCAACAACATCATGGCCAAGATCGAGGCGAACCTCGCCGGGTACAACGAGGTCCTGATGCTGAACCAGGAGGGCTACGTGGTGGAGTGCACTGGTGACAACATCTTCCTCGTATCCGATGGGGATGTCATCACCCCTCCGACCTACACCGGTGCCCTGAAGGGGATAACCCGGGATGTGGTCATGGACCTGGCCCGCGACCGGGGCCTGGCGGTGAGGGAGGAGCCCTTCACCCGATATGATGTCTACACCGCCGACGAGTGTTTCCTGACTGGCACCGCCTGCGAGCTGATGCCCGTGGTGGCGTGTGACGGGCGACGGGCCGGGGCGGGGCGGCCCGGGCCCATCACCCGGCAGCTGATTGAGGACTTCCGCCGCCTGACCCGGACGTCGGGAACACCTATCATCGGTGCAGACGGGCCCCCGGACGGGCAGTGAAGACCATACACGGCGTGCTCATGCAGGGAGGCTCTCTGCGGCGAGCACGCCGCTGGATCCTTCCCCCTCCGTTAGATGTGACCCGCTGACGGACTGCCCCGGGTCCTGGAGTTATCCGCCGCGGTGTCGGATCCCCGGAGCCCCCCGCAGGGGGCGCTCCGTCCGCCCCGGTGCCGGGACCGCCGCAGTTTGGCGTCTGTTTCAGACCTGTGTTAAAATGAACCTCAGATGATCGGAGCGGGGGACAGATCAGTGTACATGTGGATCGGACTGGTTTTTGCCGCGGATCGCATAAGCAAGGCCCTGGCCGCAACCGGGCTCGAGATCGGGCAGTCGGTGCCCGTGATTGAGGATATTTTTCATCTGACTTATGTGCACAATGAGGGGGCCGCTTTCGGCATTCTCCAGGGTCGGTTCTACTTCTTTGCCGTGGCCACCGCGCTGCTGTCAGTTGGGATCCTCTGGTGGCATCACTTCTCCCCGGATAGTCATCTTCTGAGCCGACCTGCGGCTGGGATGGTCCTGGGGGGTGCCCTCAGCAATCTGGTGGACAGGCTGACGTGGGGTTACGTGGTGGACTTCATCGATTTTCGGGTGTGGCCGGTCTTCAATGTTGCCGACATCGCCCTTGTGGTGGGTTCCGTTCTGCTGGCAATGCATCTGTGGCGGGCGGGTGCACGGGAAGATGAGAGCCGTGTGGTGACCGACTAGTTGGGAGTGAGCCATGGTCGGATCCTTTTCTGAAGGGCCTTTGTGCGAAGACAATGACCTCCCTCCGGGCACGCAGGTGCTGGACTGGAGGGTGCAGGAGGAGGATTGCGGCAGCAGGGTGGATGTGTTTCTGGCCCGCCACACGTCGCAGGCATACTCCCGCACCTACATCCAGAACCTGATCCGGGAGGGCAACGTGCAGGTTCAGGACGGGGTCGTGGATGCACCCAGCCGCACCGTGCACACAGGAGACCGGATCACCATGATGGTGCCCCCGGCCCGCAAGACGGCCCTGGAACCCGAAGACATCCCCCTGGACATCGTGTTCGAGGACGATGATCTCCTCGTGGTGAACAAGCAGAGGGGGCTGGTGGTGCATCCGGCTCCGGGACACCATTCGGGGACCCTGGTCCACGCCCTCCTGCACCATTGCTCCGATCTTTCCAGCATCAACAACATCATGCGCCCGGGGATTGTGCACCGGCTCGACAAGGACACCACCGGCGTCATGGTGGTGGCCAAGAACAACACGGCCCATCTGCATCTTTCCTACCAGATCAGGAAGCGGCACATGAAAAGGGTCTATCTTGCCCTCGTCTACGGTGCAGTCGAGGTCCAGACGGGTAAGATCGAGGCGAGGATTGCCCGGGACCCTGATACCCGGTTCAAGATGAAGGTCGCGGTCCGGGGTGGAAAGACCGCCGTGACCTGGTTCCGGGTGATCGATGTCCTGGATGGACGACACGCCCTGCTGCGCTGCGAACTGGAGACGGGTAGAACCCATCAGATCAGGGTCCACCTGGCCTACATCGGCCATCCCGTCGTTGATGACCCTCTGTACGCGCAGGATCACCCGCCGAGGGGGCTGCAGGGACAGGCCCTGCACGCCCATCACCTCTCCTTTGAGCATCCCACAACCGGCCAGCGCATGGATTTCGAGGCCCCCATGCCCGCCGACATGCAGGAACTGGTGGAAACGATCCGGTCCGGACAGGTCTGAGAGTCGCCTTCACCGGCCACATTGACATCCTCCAGCGGATCCTGCTAATCTGCTTCTGCTGATGGGTGAACTTGCCAACCTGTGCATGGGGAGGGGACGTTCAGGTTATGCAGAGGGCCGGGAGAACGGGACCGCTGGTGATACCGGGTGAAAGGGTGCTGCTCAGGGACAGGGATCACGCTGACCTGCAGGACTACCTGAGGTGGTGGAAGAGCCCCGAGTGGCAACGGTGGGACGCGCCCTGGGAGACCCAATCGATGCAGATCGATGAGGCGGAGATGGTGATGCGATTTGCCCCGAGACCCCGTAAGGATCTCGGGCTTCCGCGCCGTACGCTGGAGGTGGACACCTCGGAGGGGCAGCACATCGGTTGGGTCAGCCGCTACTGGGTCGACCGGGACACAGGCTGGCTGGAAATCGGCATCAACCTGCCCGAGGCGGAGGTGTGGGGGCGCGGCCTCGGCACCGAGGCCCTGGCCCTCTGGACGGAGCACATCTTCTCCGAGACGGAGCTGGCGCGGGTCGGACTGCGAACATGGTCGGGCAATCACCGGATGCTCCGGGTCGCGGAAAAACTCGGCTTCATCGTCGAGGCCCGTTTCCGTCATGCCCGGGTGGTCGAGGGCAGTCGCTATGATGCCGTCGGATGCGGGATGCTGAGAGAGGAGTGGGAGAGCCTGAGGCGGGGCTGGCCCGGGATGGGCAGGGGGGAAGGCTGACGCGGTGCATTCTGACGGGGGCCCGTTCTTCAGTCCTGTGCACCGGGGCATGATATGTTCGGTGTCATCGTGGTGAGGTCATCATATGAAAGGGTGAGGACACGTGATTGAGGTGGGAATCCTGGGGTATGGAGCGATCGGAGGCGCCGTCGCAGACTATGTCATCTCCCGGATGGAGGGCGTCCGCCTCCGGGCCGTGGTCGATACCACGGAATCGGACCGCATCACGGACCTGCTCCGGCGGGTGGAGGGTCTTCACTTCTATGACCGGCCCGAGCCACTGGCGGACCTGCGCCTGGACGTTGTGCTGGAGGCGGCGAGCCCCGCTGCCGTGCGAGAGCATGCGGTTTCCCTCGTGACCTCGGGCAAGGATCTGATCGTGATGAGCGTCGGGGGGCTCGTGGACCCCGGGGTGCTCCAGCAGGTCTGGGAGGCTGCGGATGCGTCGGGGAGAAAGGTCATACTGCCCTGTGGCGCCATAGCCGGCATCAGCGCAATCCAGGCGGCGGTCACGGGAGGGGAGATCCAGGAGGTGGTCCTGCGCACGACCAAGGCTCCCCGCAGTCTGCAGGGGGCGCCCTACATCACCGAGAGAGGACTCAACCTCGACGAGCTGGCGGAGAGGGAGTTGATCTTCTCCGGCAATGTGCTGCAGGCCGTGGATGGCTTTCCCAGGAACCTGAATGTGGGAGCAGCCGTGGCCCTCGCCGGGCCCGGCCCGGAGCGCACCCAGGTACAGATCTATGCCGACCCTGCCGCGACCCGCACCACTCACGAGCTGACCGTGCGGGGAGACTTCGGCCAGATGCACATCTCCCTTGCTCACCGTCCCAACCCGGAGAATCCCAGGAGTTCGATGATGGCCGGGTTTTCGGCCCTATCCACGCTGAAGAAGTACTGCCAGCCCGTGGTCATGGGCTATTGACGGGCCCGGCCTGGTCTGGATCAGGGGCTCTACTGCCCCTCGCCGAGGTGACGTGCATCGCTGAAACCCGGGGCCGGTCCCACCCTCTCGAGTTTTCCCGGGATCCAACCGGCCGTTCTGTGAGCCGGTCCCCATTTGCTGATGGCCCTTCTTTGTGCGTTTCACTCGATCGACGATCCTCTGGGGCGAGGCCGGATCCACTGTGTTCAAAGCTGCCCCTGCCTCAGCGTCTTGAGGCCATCATGCCTCCTCTCGCGGGGATTCATGCCGTACGCCGGTGGTGCGGCTCCGGCAGCAGGCGATACGGGGCGAACAGGCCCACAGTTGGCACAAGATCTGCCACAAGATGACATATGGGCTGTATTTTGCCGGATTAGAGCGGCCTGCGCCCTTTGACCCGTCGGTGGGGTTGGTGTAATCTATTTCTAATCCCGATCGATTCGGGTTTCGAAACTGTATCCTCTCGGGGTTGCCAGGAGCGGGAATGGGCCTCGATGAGAGTCGGAGGCGTGAGGATTGGATGATTCTGCCGGAGATGATACTGTTCTAGGACAGGTCAGGAGCCTCGGTACTGCACTGAAGTCCCGTCTTCACTCCGCAATCAATGGAAGGTCTTCTTCTGCGTCTGATATCCATCAACTACCCTCACCGCAGCCGGATCCCATGCGGGCCAGGATATGGGATCTGGCCGGCCCCGCCCTCGCAGAGAACTTTTTTGCCACCATGACGCAGATGCTCAGCATGATCATGGTGGGGAGGGTGGGTCCCGTTGCCGTGGCTGCCGTCGGGCTCACCAACCAGCCCTTCATGCTGGCCCTGGCCCTGTCCTTTGCCCTAAATGTCGGCACGACCGCAGTCATCGCCCGGTCTATTGGGGCGAAGGAATACGACACTGCCGACGAGGCGGCCAAGCAGAGTTTTCTCGTCAATGGGGTTCTGGCCGTGATATTCAGTATCCTGGGGTATGCCTATGCCGAGCCCCTCCTTCTGTTCATGGGTGCCGGGGCCGATGTCCTGCCCAGCGGCCTCGTCTACTTCCGCATTATCAGCCTCACCTTCGGATTCAGCTCCCTGTCCATGGGCATCTCCGCCATGCTTAGGGGCGCAGGAGATACCCGGACGCCCATGCGGGTCAACATGATCGCCAACGTGGTCGTGGTCCTGTTGGGCTATCCGCTTATCTACGGTCTCTTTGGCTTTGAGGGCCTCGGTGTGGTCGGGGCAGCCATTGCCTCGGGGGCCGCGCGGTTTGTGGGGATGGCGCTTGGGCTCTGGGCCCTGATGGGCGAAAATGTTCCGGTCCACATCAGGTTCTCAACGGGATGTCGGCCCCACTGGGGGCTCCTCGCCCGCGTGACCCGCATCGGCATTCCGACGGCGATGGAGCAGTTCGTGATGCGCACCGGCCAGATCGCCTTTGTACGGGTGGTGGCCAGCCTGGGGACCGAGGTCTTCGCTGCCCATCAGATCGCCCTGAACGTGTTGAGCCTGTCCTTCATGCCGGGCATGGCGTTTGCCGCGGCGGCGACGACGCTGGTGGGTCAGAATCTCGGGGCCAGGCGGCCGGAGGAAGCGGTTGCCGTCGGGTGGGAGGTCAGGCGTCTGGGCATGTGGCTGGCGTGGATTGTGGGTGGGGTCTTCATCGTCCTGGGCCCGTCGATCATGCGCCTCTACACGACCGACCCCACGGTGATAGCCCAGGGGGCCGTGGCGCTCAGGATCATAGGGTTCATTCAGCCACCGCAGATCAGCCAGTTCATACTGGCGGGTGCCCTGAGAGGAGCCGGTGACACGCGCTGGCCCCTGTATGCCACCATTGCGGGTATGTGGGGGTCGCGGGTGGCCCTCAGCTACCTTTTCGTCGCGGTACTGGGGTGGGGACTGGTCGGTGCGTGGGCCTCCATGGCACTGGACCAGCTCGCCCGCTCCCAGGTGATAGCCTACCGCTACCGGGACAGCGAAAAATGGGTGGGGCTCAGGGTCTGAGGGCCTCACCGGGTTTGCAGCGCTCCGGTCTGTTCATGGTTGCGTCCGGGGCCGGTAGGGGCCTGATCCTCAGCCATCTTTGTGATTGCAGTCTGACTGCAGGGCTTGCGGGTCGGCGAGAGGGTCACAACGGGACGGTGACGGCGTATGGAGGAGGTGGTTCTGCTCATGGTCAATGAAGGCAGGGTGGCCCTGATTTCTGACGTTCATGGAAACGTCAGGGCCCTCGAGGCCGTGCTGGCGGATGCGCGCAGCCGGGGAGTGACCCGATTCATAAGTCTCGGTGACATTGCCACACTGGGACCGCGCCCCCGGGAGGCAATAAAGAGGACCAGGGAGGTTGCGACGGTTGCCATAAGGGGCAACCACGACCATCACGTGCTACAGGCGGACCTGCTGCAGCCGGGCAGCGGTGACCGCAACCGGATCCGCGACCTGATTTCGTGGTCGGCGGGCCAGCTGGGGTCGAGCGAACGCACATACCTTCGCGGACTGAGGGGGGAGGACACCCTCGTTCTTGGCGGCGTCACGATCCTGTGCTGCCACGGTTCGCCGAGGGCCTTTGATGAGTTCATGGGACCGGGTGAGGCCGACGAAAAGATGGCGGAGATGCTGCAGGGTGTGACGGCTGATGTGATAGCTGCCGGTCACACCCACTGTCCGATGCTGCGCCGCACGGGCGGGATCACGGTCGTCAACCCCGGATCGGTGGGTCTTGCCTCGCCGAGATGGCCTCCGGGGGCACAGGCTGAGGCCGCTCCCTGGGCCGAGTACGGGATTCTGGAGTGCTCGGGGCAGGGCATCGGGGTTCACCTGAGACGGGTCGCCTATGACTGGCGGGCGCACCTCGACGATGCCCGTCGGGAGGGGATGCCCCACGTCAGCTGGTATGCCGCATCCTATCCGGAATGAGAGGTGATGGAGTGTGCGCCTCGATCTGATCCGCCTGGTCGCCTGTGACATAGGCGGTACGCTGGCACCCACGGGAGGTCTTCCCTCGCGGCGAACCGTGGAGGCCCTGCGCCAGTGTCTCGAGCTCGGCCTGCATGTGGCCCTGGTCACGGGCAGGCGCAAGAGGGGAGCAGAGGAGGTGGCCAGGATCATCGGCGATGAAGTTTTCGTCGTCGCATGTGATGGAGCCGTGGTCTCCCATCCGGGTTCGGGACGTGTTCTGGCGGTTGAGGCGATCCCTGGCCCGAGATGCCAGGAGGCCGTCGCGATCATCCAGTCCGGGGGGTGTTCAGTATTTCTGCATCTGGCGAGGGACGAGGCCCCCCGTGTCATCTACCGCACGGTGGGGGGCTCGAGGACGGCTGCGAAATATGCAGCCTCCCTGGGCGCTGACGGCGGGCCCCTTGAGCTCCACTTCAGCCCCGGGATTTCTGACGTCGTCAAGATCAATGCGCTGGGGCCGCTGCGCCGCATACAGCAGATCGGAGATGCCCTGGGATTGCCGGGGGATGCCGTGTCTGCCCCGGGGCGGGGGGAGGCGTGGATGCAGATGGTGGCGGAGGGGGTCGACAAGGGGGCGGGGCTCGCAGCCCTGACCCGTCATCTTCGGATCGGGCCGGGGGAGGTCCTGGCCTTCGGTGACGGTCCCAATGATCTTGCCATGTTTGACTTCGCCGGGATGTCGGTGGCCGTCGGAAGCGCTCGCGGTGATGTCGCGGCGAGGGCAGACTGCGTGACGGGAGGATCTGACGGGGTGGCGGAGTTTCTGTTGAGAAATCTCTTCACCGGGGGAAGGTGAAGGCAGCTGTCGCGGGTCGGACAGCTGCTCCCGGATTCGCGGTGGATGTGCAGGGTCCTGCAGGTTGCGCCCTGCGGCCTGCGCAGGCGGTGCATCAGACTCCCTGATCCTCCGGAAGGGAGCGGTACAGCTCCAGCAGCTGATCGATCACCTCCGAGTCGTCATCCATCTCGAAGAACTGCGCCCTGCCCTGCTGAACTCCATCGGCCATATCCACCCGCTTCACGGCCAGGCCGTGAAAGGAGACCCGCACGTACCGGTTCTCGGAAGAATAGAGGTCCACGTAGAGAACCCAGCCCACAGTGTGCTCAGACCCGTCCGCCTGCCTGAACTCCCTCTCACCGAAGACGTCAAAGAGCATCTCGACGTGGCCGCTGTCCACGCTGCTCCTTGCCTCCCCGGTGAAACCGTCCCGGATCAGGAGCTTCTCTACCCCGGCAGCGTCCGTGGAGCAGATCTCCGAAAAGGACGCGGGCGAGGCCTCAGACCCCTGTCCCCAGATCCACGCGGCGGTCAGAAGCAGGCCGACGGCTGCCGCCAGGAGAATAGCTTTCTTCAATGCAATCACTCCCCATCCAGTACCTGTGACGTTGTGATTTGCGATGGGTTCCCTCCCTTCGGGCCGGGGTGTCAGATGGGCCGACCGGATCGGCGGTGCGCTGTGCCCACGTCGGACCCGGCGAGAACCCCGCAAGCTTCATGCCGAGCAGGCGGGAGAGGAGGATCCCCCGGTTGGTGACGGACACGTGGGTCCGAGGCGGCTCGGAGGCCGCGGTCCTTTGCCTCCGGGCGAACGACTTCGGTGGCCAAAGGTTCAGCACGATCCTGCTCTGCACATTGGCCTCAGCCCGCACCGGGATCTCGGGGTTCTCCCTTTGCCAGCCTCGCCGTTCCGGCCCAGCTGTGCCGGCAGATGGCGAACGCAATGAGGGGTTGAACTGGATGGAGATGATGTGCCGGCCAGGACCTGGCGAAAGCGAGATGTTGCTTTCATAGAATGGAGGGTTCAATCTGACAGTGTGCATTCGATGGATCGATGACCTCTGGCTTCAGATCTCTGACGGAAATGATGACCCCAGTTTGCTATCCTTACGCCTGCTCCTGAACTGCCTTCACACAACATCAATGCGACCCTACCTGGATACCGGCAGCGCTGATTTCATATAATAGGGGCCCTGACACCCCCAGAACCTTCTTCCCTCAAATGTCGCAGGCCATCAGCAGGTCCGCGTACGCCCCAGCCAGGCGGTGCCCGGGCAGGATCTCGAGCCGTTCGGTGAGGTCTTCGAGGATATCCTGTTCCCGGCCCGGAGGCCCGGCCGCCTGTACAGGGCATTCGATCTCGATGAAGCGGCCCAGGTTGCGGACGTCATCCAGATGAACCCGGGTCTGCCCGGCCAGAAACAGGTGCCGGGTTTTTTCCACGGTGACCTGCACTCCGAGGGTGCCGGCCAGGATCTCCTTCAGCGCATCCGGGTCGGGTGCGTCCGTCATCTGGTACATCGACGGCGAGGGGGTGGGGGTATCCTCACGGTGGTAGGCGATCAGCCTGGCCGACGCCGTTGACGCATCCTGGTCCCACTCCTCCCGCAGCTTGAGACGTCCCTGATTCACCCTGAAAAAGGTGTCCCGCTGCCAGAGGGCTGCCCGGAAACGCGCGACGCTGCCGGCAAGGGCGAGCTGGCGGTTCCAGTCTGCGGCCCTCGCCTTGATCTCGAGGTTTGCTGCCATGTCATCCTTCCTTTCCCGTTCAGACATCTTCCTATGTGTTTGTTTGCCCCAGGTCCGCATTCCTGCATCCAGATGATCGAGTTATAATGGGCGGTCTCTTTTGGAAGGAATATCTGGTAACAGCGGCGAAAGAAAAGTACAATGGATACATCCCGCTGAGATGACCGACGTGTCAAAAGCTGGCCGCTGCGCGCCTATATAATTGCCAGACGCTGACGCGGCGCATGGAGGTCGTCTCACTTCATCGCACTGACCATGAAGGGAAAGGGGTGCAGTACGATTACCCGACCGGATTATGCCGATTTGCCCTACGGCACCTCCCGAACCGTCGATCTGGAGGAGCTATACGTAGATCCTCTAACTGGCCTGGGGAATCTCTTCAGCTGCCTGGTTGAGCTGAACATGCAGTGTGAAGCCGATGGGTCCCCGTCAGAACCGTTCTTCCTTGTGCTGGTTGATGTGGATGACATGGCGGTCATCAACGATCGCATGGGCCTGAATGTTGGCGACCAGGTACTGCTGTTGACCAAGGCCTCCATGTTGGATACGCTCGGCACCCGGGGCAAGGTCTACCGTTTTGCCCTTGACAGTTTCGCCGCCGTTGGCAGGGCTGACTCCGATGTCCTGGGTCGGCTGTCGGACGCACTCAGGGTGACCTTCCGCGATCGATGTGCGGACGTATTGGATACTGACCGCCCCATCTCGCTGAGCGTGGGGGGAGCCGTGGTGACGCAGGGATGCTCCCTGGGTGAGGTGATATTGTGCGCCAACAGGGCCCTGTATGAGGCCAAGGATCGAGGAGGAGATGCAGTGGCCGTAAGGCCGTTTCCTCCCCGTCGGACCGGTGACCGCGAGTCTCCGGCCGGAGGGATGCTGTCCGTCTTTGGGCGTCAGATTCTGGACACGCTGAATATCGTCGCTGATGTGGGGGAGATGGCCATGACGGATCCCCTCACTGGTTTGCCCAATCAGCGCGCTGCGGAACTGCACCTGCGGAAGATGCTGTCTTCGGGCGAGGAGGATACCTTCCCCCTCTCTGTTCTTCTGATTGACGGCGACCGTCTCAAGGAGCACAACACGCGCTACGGATACAGTGGAGGAAACGCCATGATGAAGACCCTTGCCCAGATCCTTGCAAGCAGTAAGCGGTCTTCCGATTTTCTCGCCCGGTGGTTCGTCGGGGACGAGTTTCTGGTGGTTCTGCCCGGCACTGACGCCGACTCAGCAAGACAGGTCGCCGAGAGGATGAGGATGACGGTCAAGGAGGCGACCCGCTGCTGGGATCTTCCCGTCACCATATCCATCGGCACTGCGACAAGTCCCGATGATGGAGTGAGGATAACGGATCTCCTCACTGTCGCGCAGGAGGCCTGTCTCACCGCGAAGGACAGAGGCAAGGACACGGTCGTCATCAGTGCTGAACTGCCTGATGATCACTGAGCCTGCCGCCCCCTGTCAGCCCGGACAAGGGGCCTGCAGATACTGCCCCTCGGTGCACGAGCTCATCTCTGAGGATGCACCGGTCGTTGAACCCTGAACATGCATTCCATCGATGGCAAACCTCGGGGGACAGGTGCCGGGCCACCGTGAGCGAGACGGTGCCGGCGGTGCTCCGGGATCTTCCGGACCCGGGGGCAGGGGTTGGGTCGCCCCGGGCCTGTGCCGATTGCCCCCCCCCCGCAGGACGATGCGACGCCGGAGTGGGGGATGATCACCCGCAGTACGATCCACCCGAGTCTGATGATTTTTCCGCTCCCGACCGATACATACAATACAGAGATGGGTATTTGGGAGGCGAGTGAATGATGGAGTCCCTGAAGAGATTGAATGTTGAGGAACTCGGAGGTCTGCAGGGGTATTGCCTGGGCATCGCGGATGAATTTGCGGGACGACGTCCGGCCCTCGCTGCCTTCTGGCGTGAACTTGCTGCGGTGACGAGGCAGGCCCTGCAGGAGGAGACGCTGAGGGTGATCCAGGCGCAGCGGGAGCTGCACGGTGAAGAGCATCGCGAGGTAGAGAAGTTTGCCGTTGTCAGCAGGGATGAACTCATAGCATCATACCTGCGGCGGATGGGCTGGAAGGATCAGTCGCAGGAGTGTACCCCACGCGACGAGGAAAACGAGGACGAGGAGTGCGGTTGATTGCGCAGCACCTGCGGGACGAGGCAGGTCCACCACCGCCCGCTCCCCTTTTCCAGCTGCAGTGTTCATATGCTGACGGAGAATGTGATGCCCACAGAGGTCTCAGGCTGGACTGGGACTCCCGGCGTGTGCCTGGCCGCGTGGTGATGGCCGGCGG
>PWUC01000222.1 GCA_003562655.1 Clostridia bacterium | reverse complement strand
GTGCCGCCCTCATCCCCACAGCCCTGGTCATCATCAGCGACCGGTACCCGGGTAAGGAGCGCCTGAGGCTCATCGGGTTTTTCAGCGGTACCCTGGCGGCCAGCGCTGCAGTCTCACCCCTGATCGGTGGGATTCTGGCAACGAGGAGCTGGCGATACCCCTTTTATGCTTACGGGCTCTCCTTCGCCCTGGCCGTCGCATTCTGGCTGGTCATCTGGGACACCGCCTTTGCAGGACAGAAAACTGGGGCCCGGGCAACTCTGCTGAAGGACCTCATGATCCGGTTGCAGGCCGCGCTGAAGGTGTCCGGGATCCGGACCGTCTTTGCCCACGCAGTTGCCCTCTATTTTCTCCTGTTCACCGTGGTCACCTTTCTCCCTCTGCATCTCGTTCGCACCCACGGCCTGACGGAGGCCTCTGCCGGCCTCGCTCTCTCCACCCAGGGACTGCTCGAGGCCCTGGTGGCAACACAGGCCGGGAGGGTCAGCCGCTGGCTGCCGGGCCGTCCCAGGCTTAGCCTGGGCTTTGCCCTCGCCGCATTGAGCCTGATGCTCCTGCCCCTGTGGTCGACGGAACGCACCCTGGTGGTCAGCCTGGTCCTCTTTGGAATCGGCATGGGGATAGTGCAGCCGGCGATCTACCACCGGGCCACGTCTGCCTCTCCCCGGCACCTGACCGGGTCAGTCCTCGGACTGTTCAACACCATGAAGTCCGCAGGTATGAGCCTGGCCCCTGTTCTATTCATGGGGATCCATGCCCGCTACGGGGTGGGATGCGTCTTCTTCCTGGCAGCCGGCCTGGGGCTTCTGTGGCTGGTGATCTTCAACATCCTTGATGAGGCAAAAAGTGATGGGTGAACCGGAATAGGCTCCGGGCCGGACTGCACTTCACCCTTGCGATCCGACCTCGAAGTGACCCCCGAAAGGGGACGTCGCGACACCGCTACCCATCCTCGCTCCAGCTCATGAGATGGATGCTCTCGATGCAGACCGCCGCAGCAGAAGGTCATCCTGCTCCGTGATGAACACCTCGAGTTCTTCTCCCGGATCCAGCCTGATCTCTGCCCTGAGATCAGTGGGCAGATAGATGCGCCCCTCCACATCCACTTTCACGGACACTCCCGCCGATGACGCCCTTGTCCATTTCACGTGTACCAACCCCTCCTAACATTATATGGTATCCCATAGAGGGGCTCGTTACAAGCCTGGGCTTCAGGTACCCCCGGCAGGCGACGACCGGCGTCTCCGCGTGCTCCGGTCAGGGCAGCATGACGCCGGCGAGCCTCAAGTCTCGACATCGATGGCGGGCGGGTAATGACAGTCATGTCCGGTGAAGACCGCTCTCCCCCGGATAACGGCTCAACTGAGAATTCCCTCCGGCAAACAGTGTACTGCATGGAAAAGACCGGTGTTGAGGCGACGCGTTCTGTGCGGCCGTCCCTGCACCGCAGGAATCGAGATCCAGACCGCATGCGACGCTTCGTGAGTAAACCCGAGCCGGGAAGGTCGCAGCTGGTGAGCCGTGCATCCGAGCCTCGGGACGGGGCAGACATGGGTGCAGTTGCCCCCTATTCGTCGCCGGGCAGCGGAGCCGGCGGCCGGTACGCACGCAGGAACCACGACGATCCCAGAATGCCCAGGGCACTGACCAGTGCGGCTACCACAAAGGCCTGGCGCATCCCCAGAACATCGAGGGCAAACCCTCCGGTGACAGACCCTATCGCCATGGCAAAGCTCCGCCACATCTCGGCCATCCCCATCATCCTACCCATGCTGAAGATCCTGCCCTGCTCCACCGCGATGGCGTCCGTGGCAGGGACCGACACCGCGGTGCTCACGCCAAGCAGAACCGAGACCATCAGCAGTCGCCATAGATGAACCGAAATCGGAACCAGGAGGAAAGCAAGCGGCGCCATAGCAAAGCCGATGATCGCGAGCCATTTTCGGTTGAACCGGTCCGCCAGCTGCCCGCCAACCCGCTGCAGTGCTGCGGATGTGAGGGCTCTGACCGTCACGACGAGGCCAACCTGGCTGCTGGACAGCCCCAGGACCAGATGGCCAAACAGCGGCAGCAGGGCCGAGAAAATTCCCCGTCCCATCCCCACCGAGCTGCGGATTGAGATGATGCCCTTCACCACATCACTTCGCAACAGCCTGAAGGACTCAAGTATCAGCTGCCTGGAATTGCCCGGGCGGTGGCGGCGGTGCGCCTTCTGATCCGGCACCAGTATCGTCAGCATCAACAGGGACAGGCCAGACATCGCTGCCATGGCGTAAAAGGGAACGTTGATCCCGAACCTGTCAGCAAAGACCCCTCCGATCAGGGGGCCGGCGGCGAACCCGGCAAAGAACCCCGCGTTCAGGGTTCCCATGACCCTCCCCTCGCTGTGCGCCGGACTCAGCTCTCCCGCATACGCCCGGGCCACGGGGCTGATCATGGCCGAAAAGACCCCCTGCATGATCCTCAGAAGAAACAGGTGATACACGCGGGTGACCAGCACAAAACCGAGGGCTACCAGCAGGTACCCGGCAAGCCCGCAGCTCATCAGGGATTTCTTGCTCCTGTAATCTGCGAGGGAACCGAACACCAGCATAAGGGCAGCACGAAAGAAGGGATGAGCACCGAAGATCGCACCGATCCAGACACCGGACGCACCGAGAGTATCAGCATAGACGGGCAGCAGAGGGACGATGAAGCCCACTCCCATGGCCATACTGAACATGGCCACGACCAGGGCCGCAAGGCTCTTTCGATAGTCCGACGGTGTGTCGAGCACGCAATTCCTCCAGTCTGCGCGATAGAAAGCAGGGTGTTCGGACTACTCACAGTCAGCTCTTCGTCAGGCGCGCACATATTCCTTCGTGAGGGGGGGATGCGCTGGGGGTGCACCCATTCCCGGGACACCGCGCGGAGAACACCGGGACATCAGGCCGGCCCGGCGCCTCCACGGAACATTCTGCGAGCACGCAGGCGACGGCCCCGGCCGCCAGACCCTCTGTGAACGAGCCACGTGTCCTCAGCCGATGATCAGGGATCCTTCTCTGTCGAAGACCATGGCTCTCTCAGGCCCGGCTCGCTCCACCCCGGCAAGCCGGCAGATGTCCCGCCACAGGGCGGGGGTCACCCACAGGGTGTCCAGGTGCAGCGTGTCAGAAATCACCGCCAGGCGGACATCCCGGGGGTCACGCACCCCACTGGTGATGATGGCGGCCGCCACTGCATCCCGGTCGGTCCTCGCGATCATCGGGATCATGGCCCGCATGGTCAGTCGACTGGTGAAGACATTGAGGTAGGTGGCCTGCAGATCGATCCTGGCCGCCAGCCGGGCGGTGATGAAGTCACAAAGCCCGATCCCGCAGGCATTGCCATGGGACTCCTCGGTCAGATCCAGAACGGCAATCGAACCGATCTCGGGACCGCCGGGCGGCGGTGCCCCCTGGATGCGCAGCCGGCCGATCACATTCGTGTCCATCCCCGTGCCGGAAAAATCCTTGCCCATCCTCTGAATCAAGAGGACATCGGCGCGTGAAAACGGGAGCGTCGGCAGCAGCTTCTGCGCCCTAAACAGCATGTGCGCCTCCTGTTCCTCCAGCGTCTCGGGCCGGAGACCCGCGATGACCGCTGAGCGATCACCTGCGTCCTCCACGATCCCCACGCCCCCCAGGAAGGGAGTCTTCCGCATCATCAGGCGCGACATCTGCACCAGCGCCCCCGAGAGCTCCGCCGGTGGGTTCCGGTGAAAGGCCTCCGCTGCCTGCCGGTGCCCCAGTCCCACGACCAGCATCTTCATGATCCCGCTCTGAACACTCCCCCGGATGGTTGTGTGGGGCTTGATCCGGTTGACGGCCAGCAGGCCATCATATGCAAGGACCAGGGGATCGCAGTATACCTCGCGTCCCGCCTCATCCAGGCCGATCACCTCGGCGCGATCGGACGTGATGATCCGCGCACCGATTCGGTCCTCGGTGATCCCCAGGGACGTGAGCACCCTCTTCTGCCCCGCGACCGTGCCGCCGCCGTGAGACCCCATGGCCCCGAGGATCACCGGCTCGACCCGCAGGCTCCGCAGGTACTGACAGACCCCGGTCAGGATCTCGGCGATGTCCCGGATCCCACGACTGCCCGCCGCGATCAGCACCCGGTCGCCGGGGGCGAGCTGATCCGGCAGGTCCAGATGCTCCATTGCGCCGCGAGTCGCCTCACCCACGTCGTCCACTTCATGGTCCTGCACCATCTGCCGCACGAAGATGAGGGGCGGAAAGCCCTCACCGGGCGGGAGACTGCAGGTGAGCCCTTCGCCACTGATCAGCTGTCTCAAGAGAGCAGACCTCCTCCATGCCGGCGGGCGTCCCGTCACCGGCACTGCTCCGGTATCAGTTCGGCTCCGCCTCTGCAACTCCTGCCCCGGGGGGACACGGAATCCGTTCGGGGTCCGACGAGAGCCGATGCACCTGCCGGCGGGAGCAGATCCCGCATCATGACATTTCCGATCCGGTGAGTCCCCGGTGAGCTGCGGCCTGGAGGAATCCAGCCGCCTTTCCAGAATCAACTCTAGACAGCACTACATAACGCGGAGGCGATCAGATGACAGCGGGAGACATCCGCAGCGGCATAATGGTCGGAATAGACATCGGCGGCACCTTCACAGACTTCGCCGTGGCAGCAGGCTCCAGCCTGTTCTTTGCCAAGGTACCGAGCACACCGGCTGATCCCGGGCAGGCCGTCATAGATGGACTGGTGCGGATACGTGAAAACCTCGGCATCGCCCCCGGCGACATAACCCGCCTGGTCCAGGGCACGACTGTGTCCACCAACGCCCTGCTGGAGGGCAAGGGCGCAGCGACGGGACTGATAACCAACCGGGGATTTGAAGACGTTCTGGAGATCGGTCGCCAGAACCGGTCGAGTCTGCCGGGCGACTTCCCCATCTACGACTTCAGCCTACAGCGACCCCGGCCCCTGGTCTCGAGGCGTCACCGCGCCGGCGTCCGAGGACGCATCAGCTACAACGGAGGCGAGATTGAACCCCTCTCAGAGAACGATGTTGTGCAGGCCTGTGCAGCTCTCTCAGCGGAGGGGATCGGATCCATTGCCGTATCCCTCCTCGGGGCCTACCTGGATCCGTCCCATGAACGGCGGGTCAGGGAGATCCTCAAACGCCACCATCCCGAATCGGAGGTGACCCTCTCATCGGATGTGCTGCCCGAGTTCCGCGAGTACGAGCGCACCAGCACCACCGTCATCAGCGCCTACCTCAAACCCGTGATGAACCGGTATCTCGCCAGGCTGGAGCGAAGGCTGCGAGAATTCGGAGTCAGGGCGCCCCTGGAGATCATGCAGTCCAACGGGGGGATCACCACGGCCCGAGACGCGGGCCAACGCGCCGTATACACCCTGCTGTCGGGACCGGCGGGCGGCGTCCAGGGAGCAAGATACCTGGCCGTTGACAAAGATGAGCAGGTGGGCGGAAATCTCCTGACCCTGGACATCGGCGGCACCAGCACCGACCTGAGCCTGGTGGTGGGAGGCAACCCCGCCTTCACCTCGGAGGCCAGGGTGGGAGGTCACCCGGTCCGGACCCCCATGATCGAGATCAACACCGTGGGCCAGGGCGGGGGAAGCATCGTCCGTCTCGACCCGGCCGGCGGCCTGCAGATCGGCCCCGACAGTGCGGGAGCAGATCCCGGCCCCGTCGCCTACGGCAGGGGAGGGACCGAGCCCACCCTCACCGATGCCCATCTCATCCTGGGACACCTGGACCCGGCGGCCCGCCTGGGCGAGACGATCCACCTGGACCCTGAAAGGTCCCGGGCCGTCTTCTGCGAGAAGATCGCAGGACCAATGGGACTGACCGTCGAGGAGGCAGCCCAGGGCGCCATCGACATCGCCATCGCGAAGATCCGGCGGGCGGCCGGGGTAATATCGATCGAGAAGGGGCACGACCCCAGGGACTTCACCCTGGTCGCCTTCGGAGGGGCGGGGCCCCTGTACGCGCTGAGGCTGGCCCGGGAGATGGACATACCCCGCGCAGTGATACCCGAGGGCCCCGGTGTACTCTCTGCCCTGGGTCTTCTGACCGTGGATGCCCGGCACGACTTCGTCCGCTCTGAGATCACTCCCCTCGACGAGGCGGACCCAGTCCGCCTGGGGGACCTGTTCTCGGAGATGACCCGGCAGGGCAGCAGTGAACTGGCGAGGGCGGGCTTTTCACCCGCCGAGATCACCCTGGAGGCGGCCCTCGACCTCCGTTACGTGGGCCAGGCCTACGAGCTGAAGATCAACCTGGGAACCTTCAGCCCCGACTGCAGCGACGACGCCTTCTCCCGGATGTGGCCCGGGGCGGGGGCCCTTGCGGCACAGTTTCACCGGGCCCACCACCAGACCTACGGTCACTCTGCCCCCGAGGAGCCGGTTCAGCTGGTCAACCTGCGCCTGTCAGCCGAGGGCGAGGTGCAGAAGCCCCGCCTCCGCCGGGAGGAAGGCGAAAGAGACCCGGCCCCACCCGGGCCCAGAAGCCACCGTCCCGTATATTTCTCCGGGGAGGGATACGTCGACACCCCGATCTTCTGGCGGGAGGACCTGGCCGCCGGCTGTCGGATTGCCGGCCCCGCCATCATACAGGAGGCGGTCTCGACCACCCTTGTGCCGCCGGGCTTTTCCGTGGACTCTGATCCCGACGGCAGCCTGGTCGCGGAGGGTGATGCGACTGGAGAGACCCCCCTTCACCCGGGCAGCCGCGGGATCGATCCCATATCCCTTCAGGTCCTGCGGAACTCTTTCATAGCCATAACCGAGGAAATGGGAATGACCCTGCGCAAGACGGGCTATTCACCCAACATCAAGGAGCGGGAGGACTGCTCCACCGCCCTCTTTGACGCCCAGTGCCGGATCATCTCCCAGGCTGACTATCCGATGCAGCCGGGACATCTCGGTGCGATGATCTACTCGGTCCGGGAAGCAGTGGCTACCTTCGCCGACCAGTCCTGGACCCCCGGCGACGTGGTCATCCAGAACGACCCGCACCGCGGGGGCAATCACCTGCCCGACATCACCCTGATAACGCCGGTCTTCTGGGAGGGAACCCTGCGCGGTTTTGCTGCCAACCGGGCCCATCACGCCGACGTTGGCGGTGCGGTCCCGGGAAGCATCTCGGGCAAGAGCACCGAAATCTACCAGGAGGGATTCATCATCCCACCCCTCAAACTGTACGAGGGAGGGCGCCTGAACGGGGCGATCATGGCCCTGCTCAGGGCCAACGTTCGCACCCCGGAGGAGCGCACCGGCGACCTGAGGGCCCAGATGGCCGCCAACGAGAAGGGCAGGGGCCGCCTGGAGGATCTTTACAGGCGTTACGGCCCACAGACCGTGGAATCCGCCATCGACGCGCTGATCAGGTACTCGGAACGGCGCATGCGCCATGAGATAGAGCAGATTCCCGACGGCCGCTACAGCTTCAGTGACCGGATGGACGACGACGGTGTGTCACCGGAGTCCGTGCTCCTGAAAGCCACGGTGACGGTGCAGGCATCTGACATCACCTTTGACTTCACCGGCAGCGCCCCACAGACCCTGGGACCCATCAACACCACCGAGGCGATCACTGCCGGGACCATATTCTACGTGCTCAGATGCCTGACCGATCCCTCGATTCCTCCCAATGAGGGCTGCTACCGGCCCATAGCAATCCGGGCTCCCCGGGGCACAGTGGTAAACCCGAACCCCCCGGCGGCGGTGGTGGGTGGAAACCTGGAGACCGCCCAGAGACTGTGTGACGTGCTCATCGGCGCCTTCCGGGACGCCCTTCCCCAGCGGGTCATCGCCGCCTGCAACGGGCAGATGTGCAATGTGGGGATCGGGGGCATGGACCGACGTCGCGACCCGGCTCTCCCCTACGCCTACTACGAGACCATCGGCGGCGGGTTCGGAGCCCGCCCGGAAGCCGACGGGATCGACGGCATCCACTGCCACATGACCAACACCATGAACACGCCGGTGGAGGCCATCGAGCTGGCCTATCCGTTCATCATAACCCACTACTCTCTCCTTCCGGACTCGGCCGGGGCCGGCCGGTTCCGCGGGGGACTGGGCATAAGGCGCGACTACAAGATACTGGGAGACGATGTGACGTTCACCCTGCTGGCAGAACGGAGAAAGACCCGGCCCTACGGCCTGTTTGGCGGAGAGGATGGACAGTCGGGAGTGGACATCCTCGATCCGGACACCCCCGGCGAACGGGTCATTCCCGGTAAGCACACGCTGCGCCTCCGACCCGGACAGGTGGTGAGCATCCGCACCCCGGGGGCCGGCGGTCGCGGAGATCCCCTGGAGCGAGACCCAGGACGGGTCCTGGCCGATGTCCGGGAGGCAAGAATCTCAGAGGAATGCGCACGGCAATCCTACGGCGTGATCCTGTCCGGCCGGGAAGTGGATCGCGAGCAGACGGCCCGTCTGCGGAGGAAGCTCAGGGCAGAAAAATGTGGGTCGACCCGTGATGACAACTGAGGGCCGGCTCTCCGGCGACGGAACCGGCCCTCCGGTATGATGACATCGCCCCTGAGACGCTTCGGGGGAGGGCACGAGTCCCGGCCCGCCCTGGGACCGCAGGCCTGAGATGCCCTCCCCCATCGCCCAGCACTATGCCTCTTCGGCCTCACCCGTCATGCCCTCACTGATGGCGCCATTGACCTCCTGGACCACCGTGCTGAACTCTTCCTGGGCGTTCATGAACCTCGAGACGGTCGCGTTCTGGCTCATCTGGTCTCTTTTGCTGTGAAACTCCTGCATCTGCTCCTGGGTCGGCTGCAGGCCGGACTGCTGCAGCTGCCGCAGCGTCTGCTCCGCCTCCTGGATGCCCTTGAGCAGCGCCTGGGCTTCCAGGTCCCGGTTCATGTTCTCCTCGGCCGCCTCCAGCTTCTGAAACTCCTCCGTGTCCCTCATGGCCGCCCCGAGTTCCCTGGCCTTTTCAATCAGTGCTTCTGCCATTTGCGAATTCCTCCTTATTGGGATTCGTGATGCCGACTATTCCTTCAGTCCTTCCCCGCCCTCGAACCTGGCCGGTGACTGCTCCAGGCGGAAGTCCACCGGGGAAACGACCGCAGTGTGTTCATTTTCCCCGTCGCGCGCCGGTTCATTGCACCTCCCTGATAAGCAACTGGTGGGGGTAGTCCTGATCACCCCCACCATGGCATCTTTGACCCTGCCTGTTCATCATTGTACAGCATATGGCATCGCTGCCGCATCCACCCCCGCCTTCGAGCCTCGCGGACAGCCGGGTCTGCACCGCTGCCACACGAAGCAGAAGGAATGATCTGCCGGCATGTGGAAGGGATATGGGATCGCAGGGTCTCGTCAGCGATCAATAGCGCCATTTGCAGGGGGGTGTAGACATGATTCAGACAGAGGCGCGAACGTCAACCTTCTCCATCATCGCTCATGACCAGCAGGCGGAAGAATGGGGAGTGGCAGTGCAGTCCAAGTTCCTGGCTGCCGCAGCCGTGGTATCGTGGGCCCGGGCGGGCGCCGGGGCGGTGGCCACCCAGGCGATGGCGAACATGGGCTACGGCCCCGGGGGACTGGACCTGATGGCCCGGGGCATGTCGGCTGAGGAGACCGTCGCCCACCTCACCGGCCCCGACGAGGGGGCCCAACACCGCCAGGTGGCTGCCGTGGATGCCAGCGGCCGGGCAGCGGCCTTCACCGGCGGCGAATGCCTCGACTGGGCCGGTCATCTTGTTGGCGACGGCTACAGCTGCCAGGGGAACATCCTGGCCGGTCCCGAGGTTGTGAGGAGCATGGCCGGCGACTTCGAGGGCTCATCGGGTCCCCTGGCGGACCGACTGGTGTCGGCTCTGAGGGCGGGACAGGCTGCGGGCGGTGACCGACGCGGACAGCAGTCTGCAGGTCTTCTGGTCGTGCGCGAGGGCGGAAGCTACGGCGGCTACCTCGACCGCTACATAGACCTCCGCGTCGACGACCACGACGAACCGATTGAGAAGTTGGCCCGGCTGCTGGAGCTGTTCTACCTGTATTTCAAGCGCCCGGATCCCGACGCTCTGCTCTGCATTGAGGGGGATGTGGCGCGAGAGGTCACTGGATGTCTGGCAGCCCTTGGCTTCGGAGTCGAGCCGGGCCGGGAGCCCTTCGATGAGGCGGCCCAGCGCGCCCTGGACCTCTGGGTGGGACGGGAGAACTTCGAGGAGCGCATGCCGGGTCCGGGAGTCATCGATCCCGAGGTCCTGGGCTACCTGAAGACACAGGCACGGGACAGGGGCGGCGGCGAACCCTGAGGACAGCCGCATCCGTCACCTCCGGGACCGCCGTTGGTGTGAAAGGACCAGGGGGAGCCCCGTCCTCCTGCGAGCGGAAGAGGGGCTCCCGGCTGCCCTGATGCATGACCCCTGTTGTACCCATCGGACCGGCGCCATCGGTTCATCTCCGTCGCCGCTTTCCCCGGTGCCCTTTTAGGTGATCCGCACCCGGGGGACAGCGGACGCCGGGTGACATGGGACGAACCTGATCTTCGATGTCGTGGGGTCCGGAGCAGTATCCCCGATCGCCGTCAGATCCTCAGTGGCGGCTTCACGTCGCGACGCTCAAATCCCCACCACTCGGCATCCGGCACCTATACCTGGCTGCCGCATTGCGGTGGGGCGACCGGTTCATATCTGCCTTGGCAATGTGATAATTAATACTATATAATAGCGGTAACAATATACTTGAGGGGGTTTCGCTGCCCTTTGGGGGGTGATGAGGCTTGAAGAGTCGCGAACAGCTGCTCAGGATGGCGGTGAGCCTGGAAGAGATGGGCCACGACTATTATGCAAAGGCGGCGGATGAGGCGGACAATCCTCTATCGAAGAGCCTGCTGCAGAGATTGGCGGCCGAAGAACTGCAGCACCGGGACCAGGTGCTCAGGATGGCCGAGTCGAAGATGCAGCCGACCAGTGAAGAGTCTTCCAACATCGAGGATGCCGTGCGCCAGGTCTTTGACAGGTTCAGCGCGCGACAGCGCAAAGAGTGGAAGGGAAGCAACCTGAGCGTCTACGAGCGCGCCATCGAACTGGAGAGGGAATCGCTAAAGCTCTACAGGGATCTTCTGAGTCAGGCATCTGAACCAGCGGAGATCTCCCTGCTGGAAGAGCTCATCGAGGAGGAGATCCGGCACCGCGATGCCCTGGACAACGTCTACTACTACCTGAATGATTCGGCCGACTGGCTCTCTATGGAGGAGAGCAGGCGCTGGAACTGGATGAACGTGTGAGTGCAGCGCAGACCAAGCCGATGTCGCCGGGGCCCGGCATGGTGCATCCAGGTGGAGGGCACCAACACCATTCGCGCGGTGTTCATCGTCGGTGCCGAAGGGGCCATGCGGGCCATTCTCTGCTGTCGGCAGGAAATGGGCCGACCCGTGACGAGATTCTCCGCATGCTGAAGGCCCTGCAGGTCGCCGGTGCAGGGGGAGCGGCAGCTCCCGCTACCTGGCCGGACAGGGAGTTGATCGGCGATTCCCTCACCGTGCCGGCCCCGGGTGATATCGAGGACGCACGCAGAAGCTGCCCTTAGTGCGAGTGTTCTGGCTGGTTGTTCTGGGAAAGCTGCAGAAAACTGTACTGGGCACGACCACAGCCTGAATCAGCCCCACAGCGGGTGCCTCCTTATCTTATGAGGATTCACCTGCTGTCAGTCGCCTGCAGGGGGCCGACCCGATCACTGACCTGCCGAATGCAATGAACGGGGCACGGCGGTGAGCTGCTGCGGGAAGATCCGGCCTGCAGACCTGACGACTGACGCTTCCGGGGCCGGGCCGACATGCCGGTGATTTTGACACAGGTAAGCAACTATATGATAATTGCTACTAAGGAATGGTGGTGGGTACATGCTCAGCAAGGATGCCGAAGAGAGGCTGGCCGAGTCGCTCAGAACCTGTGGTCTGCGGGTCACGCCGCAGAGGCTGGCCATTCTGAGCTTCCTCGAGGGCAATACGGAGCATCCCACTGCCGAGGTCATATACGAGGGTGTACGCAGACAGCACCCGACGATGAGCATGAACACGGTGTACAATACCCTGGAGGTCTTCGAGGAGAAGGGGCTCGTCTGGCGGTTCGGGGTCAGGCATGGCGTCGCCTCTCATTACGACCCCAACACCAGGGTTCATCCCCATGTTGCCTGTGTTGCCTGCGGCCGGGTCTACGATCTGGACACGGAATCGGACTGTCTGAGGGAGATGAGGGCGACTGCAGAGGCCGTCGGGCACGACGTAGTGCGCGTGGAGATCAATGTACTGGCCCGATGTCCAGACTGCCGGTAGGTGAGGTCGTCATCGGGGGGCGATGATCATCGCCTTCTGGGGCCGGGCCATCCCGATACATCGGCCGATTCCGGCCGCCCAGCCCGGGGCGGTCCATGCACTGATTCCATACTCGACCAGGGCCCAAGCCACCTCCCTCCTCTGCCCGGGTTCATCTTGTGTCGGCAGAAAGAATCATCGGCATGCAAGATTTCTCCACCTCTGCGCGATCTCAATCCGCCTCTTCCTCGATAGACAGCCCGGGCGTGTCCGTGACAACAGGGACAACCCTCCAGCTGCAGCGCTGAAGATGATCCGGGGTGCAAAGACCTGCGAAGCCCAGGACAGAAATCCCGCCCAGGGATCCTGCATTGCGTATCCCCCATTCAGCCCGTGGACGCCGCCTTGCTCCCAGAGACGACTTATGACAACCCCGGGAGCCACTGATTGCGCCCACCAACACCCAGCTGCCGCACACACACCCTCACCGCGTGCATAACATAATGTGAAATCGCTGGGTGCATCTGGCGGAAGTGTCCCGTGAGGATCGGTGTGCAGGGTCGTCCCGGTTCAATGCCCCCTGAACACCCGATCAATCAATGCACGACCACCGGACAACCCCAATCATCCACAGCGAGAAGGGGAGGTCGCAAATCATGGTAGTATGTCCTGGAGGCATCCTCTACGCAGCGCGAAGAGGAGAGAATCTGGATTCCATCGCGAGGAAGTTCCAGGTCCGTGTCGTTGAACTCGAACGGTCCAATCCGCACATCGACCCCGACCGGCTCGACGTCGGCCAGGTGCTCTGCATCCCCGATGTCGCCGATGAGCTCTGCCCCGATGGGAAGCTCTACACCGTACGGCCCACCGATTCAATGTTCTCCATCGCCCGCCGCCACAGCATATCCCTGTCCCGGCTGATAGCTGCCAACCCCTGGATCCCCGACCCGGATCTCATCTATCCCGGCGAACAGCTCTGCGTACCCGTACACGTCGAATCCCCCGTGCCGCCAGACTGCCCGGGAGGGATCCTCTATGCCGTCCGCAGGGGCGAGACACTGACCTCCATCGCCAGAAAGTTCAGCGTCACGGTGACCGACCTGCGACGGGCAAACCCCGGCATCGACCCCGACCGGCTCGACATCGGCCAGGTCCTCTGCATCCCGGGCGTCGCCGATAGACTCTGCCCAGGCAGAAGGCTCTATACCGTACGGCCCACCGACT
>PWUC01000153.1 GCA_003562655.1 Clostridia bacterium | reverse complement strand
TTCAGTGTTCTGCTGTTCTCCGCTGCCATGGGCCAGGTATCTCTTCACCTCGTTCTCCTTGTTCGCGGATATCCCGGGGCCGAGATCCTGGGCTCCGCTGACTTTTTGTACCTGGTGGTGGCTGGACTCTGCAATCTGAGTGCCCAGGTCTCGCTGACCACTGCCCTTTCCCTAACCGAGGTGGCCAGTGTCAACATCGTCACTGCCTCGGGGTCAGCCCTGGCACCGATCCTGGGTTTTGTGATCTTCCAGGATCCCCTGAACCTGGTCATGCTCTGTGCCGCTGCCTGCATTCTGGCCGGGGTTGTTGCCGTGCAGCGGGGCAGGGCCCGCCTGCTGCCCAAAATCCCCTCGCCGGGATGATGGATCTGCTCGAAGAAGGTAGGAATTCGTGTCCGGTGGGAGAATCTATCTGTTGGAGGTGCAGATATGAAGTTCGAGGAACTGGTCAGAAAGCGCAGAAGCGTACGCCATTTTGAGGACCGACCGGTACCGCCAGGGACCGTCGATACCCTGCTTGAGATGGCGCACTGGGCACCCAGTGCGGGGAACCGGCAGCCCTGGCATTTCTACGTGGTCGAGGATGACTCGCTGCGTGAGCAGCTCGTTGAGGCGGCCAAGGGCCAGACCTTCGTGGCAGAAGCCCCGGTGACCATCGTGGTATGTGCCGATCCGGAGCAGTCGGCGCAGCGGTACCGGGAGCGCGGACGGACTCTCTACTGTCTGCAGGATACCGCTGCCGCCATTCAGAACATACTTCTGACCGCCGAGTACCTCGGGTTGGGAGCGTGCTGGATCGGGGCCTTCCATGAAGACAAGTGCTCGCAGGTCCTTTCGCTTCCCTCTCACCTGCGGCCCATCGCGATGATCCCGGTGGGTTACCCGGCGAGAGAACCGGGGCTACCGTCCCGTAGACCCCTGGAGGAAATCGTTACACGCATGTGACCGCCAGACTGTCGACGGTGAAGGTGTCAGGGGTGTTCGTATGCCCGCCCGGTCCCCGGGCGGCCGCAGTGCCCGGGGCAGGGGCTGGGTGCACCATGCCGCGCCGGTCCTCGGGCCCTGTCCCCAGTTCTGAGCACGGGGGGCTGGATCTCGCCGCTCCCCGTCGGCGGGGAGGCCTGGTAGTTCCGGTCTGGCATGGCGGTCGCCCCGTGAGCCCCTGTGCAGTTTCCTCCGCCCTAACAAGGGATTTCGAGTGGGTTGCGAGGTCGCCCACCAGGAGCGGGCCCTGCAAAGGGATCGGTCCGCGACCGACGGGTGGACTGCTTTCGGGATGGGGTGAACCGGATGAGTAAAGGGAGGCAAGTCTGGGACCGTTTCGGTCCCGTCCTGCTGCGCATGGGCCTGGTAGTGCTGGCGGTTAATGTCGCCGCGGTCGCTTACCAGCTCACCCTTTTGAGCCCCAATCCGGATGCTCTGGTCAACCGGCCTCCCCTTGGAACCCTGATCCGCACCGCACAGTACATCGGGGCGGGCCTGCTTCTGGTCTACCTTCTGCAGAGCAGGCTGGAGGGGCGGCCCCTTGCCGCGCTGGGTCTTCGCGGCCGCGGGAGGACAGCGGTGCATTTCAGCAGGGGCGCTCTCCCTGGAGGGATCCTGCTGGCGGCGCTGTTCTCGGTTCACTGGGCCCTCGGTATATTCCGGTTCGAGCAATGCCTTTGGGA
The DNA here is from genome assembly GCA_003562655.1 of Clostridia bacterium. The sequence continues at coordinate 1,966 of PWUC01000153.1, read as the reverse complement.
TGCCGCTGGCCACAGGCTCCTATGGATCGGTCTCTGCACTGGACTGTTCTTGCAGGGCGGGGTGGCCTTTGTTGAGGAGCTGTTCTTCCGGGGGTATCTGCTCACATACCTTGAACGGTGGGGGGGAGCACGGTTGGGCATCATCGCATCCTCAATCCTCTTCTCCTTCATCCATTTCTACCTCAATATCGCCGGATCATGGGCCTTCGCACTGCTGCCCTCTGTCAATCTCGTACTCCTCGGAGTGCTGCTGTGTCTACTGGTGCTGCATCATGGAAGCCTGTGGGTGTCCGTGGGGTTTCATTTCTGTTGGAACGGACTGCAGTACTACGTGTTCCCAGTGATGGCGGCCCCCAGAGGGGGACTGTTTCAGTTTGAGCAGGTGCCGGGGATCTCAGTTCTTCTGACGGGTGGGGAATTTGGACTGGAGGGTTCGTTGCTGCTGACCGGAGCTGTCGCATTGGTGATCGCCCATTGCTGGCGCTTGCTGCCGGCGACAGGACGATGGCGCCGAGGGTAGATTGTCCTTTGTCGAATCCACACCTGCCCTTCCCAGGCAGGATTTCAGTTGACGGGCATGAATGTTATTAAAGGAACCCCTCCTCGAAGAGGAGGATCTTGCGATGTTGAGAGGAGACACCCCGTGAAGGTATACATGTCTGTGGATATGGAGGGTGCGTCGGGAATAACCAGCTCCAAACTGATCTCTCGTAAGGAGAAGGAGTACGATCGGGGACGGAAGCTGCTCACTGCAGATGTCAACGCCGCCGTCAGGGGGGCTCTCGAAGCTGGAGCTCAGGAGATCCTTGTGAACGACAGCCACGGTTCGATGACAAACATCCTCATCGAGGACCTGGAGGAGGGAGCGCGGCTGATCACCGGAAGCAACAAGCAGCTTCTCCAGATGGCTGGCATTGATGACAGTTTTGATGCCGTCTTTTTCATCGCCTATCACGCCCGTGAGGGCACCGAGGCCGGGGTCCTGAATCACACCATCATGGGTTCCGTGGTGACCCAGATCATGCGTAACGGGGAGCTGGTGGGCGAGACAGGAATCAATGCTGGAATAGCCGGGGCCTTCGGGGTGCCGGCCGTGTTGGTCACCGGTGATGACAAGGTCGGGGCCGAGGCCTCCGCCCTGATACCGGGGATTGAGACCGTGGCCGTGAAGACGGGTCTTGACCGTCACACCGCCAGCTGCCTGCCGCCCGGGCAGGCTCAGGAGATGATATGTGAGGCAGCGGCCAGGGCCCTGGGGCGGCGCGAGGAGATTGCTCCCCATCGCGTCCAGAGCCCGGTGGTCTTTGATGTGACGTTCAAGACGACGCCCTCGGTGAGTATGGCCTGCCTGTTCCCATGTGTTGAGCGCCTGGGCCCCAAAGAGATCCGGGTGGCCGATGATGACTACGCCGCGGCCTTCAAGAAACTCTGGGGGGCGCTCCTGCTGGGATCGAGCGCCATGGGAGGTGTCCTGGAACGGTGACACCTACAGGCAAGGGCCCCTCTTCTGGTCTTCTGTCCGACCTCGAACTGGCACAGCAAGAGCTGTTGAACGGTTCTCACCGGGCCGTTGTGGCCGGCGGAGGACGGATCCTGGCCCGGGCCGGGGGAAAGGGACTGGCCCCTCTTCTGGCGGTTTTGCTCGAGGTCGAGGGGATGACGATAGAGATGGCCCTGGCCGACCGCATTGTGGGGCTGGCGGCTGCCTTTTTCGCCCAGGACGCCCCCGTCCGCTGTGTCTATGCCCCGGTCATCAGTGAGAGGGCCGAGGCCTACCTACGCGAACAGGGGGTGCATGTGAGGGCCGGGACCCGGGTGCCCCTGATCACCAACCGCGAGGGCACGGGGATGTGTCCACTGGAGAAAATAGCCGTCGAGTCTGAAGATCGAGAGCAGGCAAAGGGTAGGATAAGGGATTTTCTCAACCGGCATCTGCGTCAACAGAAGGGGAGGTAGAAAGGGATGT
>PWUC01000050.1 GCA_003562655.1 Clostridia bacterium | reverse complement strand
CGATGTCGGCTCATCGCATCCTGGGGCTGGAGCAGGTCCCAAGGGTTCGGCTGTTCGCCGATTAAAGCGGTACGTGAGCTGGGTTCAGAACGTCGTGAGACAGTTCGGTCCCTATCCGTCGTGGGCGCAGGAGACTTGAGGGAATTCATCCCCAGTACGAGAGGACCGGGATGGACGGACCGCTGGTGATCCAGTTGTCCCGCCAGGGGCATTGCTGGGTAGCTACGTCCGGACGGGATAAGCGCTGAAAGCATCTAAGCGCGAAGCCCACCCCAAGATGAGGTCTCCCATCCCTGTAAAGGGAGTAAGACCCCTGGAAGACTACCAGGTAGATAGGCCGGGAGTGTAAGGGCAGTAATGCCTTCAGCTGACCGGTACTAATAGGTCGAGGACTTGATCCACAAACACCCGTGAACCCCACCGGTGGCCTCACCTGGCAACATCACAACTTCTCACTATGCATTTTCCTTGAAACCTTCCGGTGGTAATAGCGGAGGGGCCACACCCGTTCCCATCCCGAACACGGCCGTTAAGCCCTCCAGCGCCGATGGTACTTGGGGGGAGACCCCCTGGGAGAGTAGGTCACTGCCGGATACTCATTGCCAGGCCCCGCGAGGCGTGCGGGGCCTAATATGTTGCCGCATTCAGGGGTGACGCTCTATCAAAGGTATAGGCGAAGCGCGAAGGCGATGGAGCAGGGCCAGTTCCCGCCGGTGGTTGTGGCTCGCGGGCCTGGTGGCTCTCGTGATCCTGCTCATGCCCACTCCAGCGGGGATGTCCATCGAGGGAAAGAGAATGCTCGCTCTGCTCGCCTTCTTCGTCGTTTCTTTCGTGAGTGAGGCCCTTCCCGTTGGGGCCAGTTTCCCCCTGGTCCTCACCTGGATCATCCTCTTCAGAGTGCGCCCGCCGGTGGAGGCGATTGCCAGCTTTGCCCACGACTCTGCCCTGTTCATCATGGGAGCACTGATGATGGCCCGCGTTCTCGTGCGGAGAAGCCTTCATCAGCGGGCTCTGACCCTGTTTTTGCGGATCGTTCCACCGCGGATCCCCTTTTTGCTTGCGGTGATAATGGCCTTTGCGGCCACGAGCTCGGCCATCATATCGGATCACACTGTCGCCGCCCTCCTGCTCCCGGTGGGAACGACACTGGTGGTTGCGGCGGGGGGCGTGCGCGAACATCCCCGCCTGGCCAAGCTGTTCATGCTGGCAATAGCCTTTTCATGTGCCATCGGGGGCATGGCCACTCCCTCGGGAGGATCTCGCAATGTGATCATGATGGCCTACCTGCAGGACATTGCCGGAGTCCAGGTGAGCTACCGGATGTGGTTGACCATGGCCCTGCCGATCACGGTGATCCTCGTCCCCATTGTGGGGGTGATCCTCTTTCTGCTCTACCGGCCGGAAACGCAGGACTTGCGCCGGGTGGAGGGTAAGGTGCTCGAGAGAATGCAGGGGGCGGGATCGATGAACACCGGTGACTGGATGACCCTGGCGATCTTCGGGCTGGTACTCGTCGCCTGGATCACAGTGGGTGACCGGTACGGCATCGGGCTGATTGCCATCGCCGGTGCGCTGGTGTATCTGGTGGCGGGACTGGCCGACTGGGATGAGGATTACCAGCACATCAACTGGGGCATCGTGCTGTTGTACTTCGCCGCCATGGCCTTCGGACGGGCCCTCGAATCCTCGGGGGCGGCCCTGTGGCTGGCAGAGCGGGTCATGGGTGCGGTCCAGGTCCGGCTGGGTTTGGAGTCGGGCATACGACTGGCGCTGTCCAGCTCGGTGTTTATGACCCTCTTCAGCCAGACGATGTCTGACGGTCCGGCGGTGGCACTGTTCGGTCCCGTCGCCCTGGAGAGCGCCCGTCTGGCAAACACCTCGCCGGTCCTGGTCGGGGTCGCCACTGCCCTTTCTTCTTCCTTTGCGTATATGATGATAATAGGCACCCCGGCCAATGCCATCATATATTCCAGCGGGTACCTGGAGGCACGGGATTTCGTGCGCGCCGGGTTCTGGGCGGCCCTGGTCTCTCTGGCCGTTCTGCTGCTGGTGGCAGCCCTGTGGTGGCCGCGGATCGGGGTTGTGTGACGAACGTTGCTGTAGGGAGGTCGGATGGGATGAAAATGCTGGTCTGTGTGTCGGCGAAGCAGCACACCACCGATGTGGTCACCTTCGCCTGCCGGCTGGCAATGGAATCTGCCTCTGAGGTGATCATCCTGCACGTGTTGCCCGGGCCCTGGAGCCATTCCAAGGGCTACCTGCAGGACCGGGAGAAGGAGGGCCTCAAGACAGCCCTCGCTGACTTTCCTGATCACCTGGGGCAGTTCTTCGCGGACCCATGTCGCACAATGCAGGATTCTGGGGTGGCGGTCACACCGATGCTGATGGAGTCTGATGATCCGGCTGAGTGCATCCTGCGCGTGGCCGAGGAGGAAGAGGTAGATCTGATCATCTGTGGGGCCACCGTGCACAGGATGGTCGAGCGCCTGTTTCAGCCCAGCATCACCGCCCGGCTGATTCGCAGGAGCAGTTGCCCGGTTCTGGTTGTGCCCCACCCCGAGGAGCGGCACTGAGGGACTCGTACAGGCACGGTCCTGTTGTGTCAGCGACTCCCTGCATCCCACGGAACCGGTGGCGGTCCAACCCGTCAGCCGTCCCGCGGGGATTGTCCGCAGCTGCCTCCGGTTCTTTGGGCGCAGCCAGAGCCTCTGCCGGGGTTTCTCCCGCGGCGTCCTGGGACCCGCCCATTGTCGCGGTTGCTGTCCTGCGGGTTGATCCGCCCTCTGTGCGTCGATTTGCGCCGGCGGGCACCGACGAATCGGAGCAGACACAACGGGCAGCTGCGGGATCGCGGAGCCGGGCAGACAGCTCCCTCAGCGGGCCTGCACGGACCGGCCTGATGATGATAGCAACGGGCGCGAAATGGGGCGAGGATCTGCCTGGGTGAGGGTTCTTCTGGGGCGGTTGCGGGTCGGCCCCGCCTCAGTGTCCTCGCTTTCTTTACGTTATGATAATAATGACCAGTTCCGCCAGCGACTGCGGCCTTTGATGTGGTAAGCTGGTACGCATCAGGTGGACCCGCGCAGCCCGCGGCGACTGGTGTCATGAGCGGGCTTTTGGTACTGGACCGGCCGAGGCCGGGAGAGGAGAACAACCCTTGCACAGGATATCCTTCAGAACCGCGGCGATGATGACCGTTGTGGCCTTTCTGACCGGCATGTTGACCTGGGGAGCGATCATGGCTCCCTCCACCGGGGTCTGGGCTGCACCGTCTGCGTCAGAAAACGACGAGCTTCTCGACATGTTCAACGTGATACTCGATCTCATTACCGATCGGTCCCTGCAACCTGTGGACCGGGACGACCTCCTGCGTGCGGCCATCCAGGGCATGGTCTCATCCCTTGATGATCCCTATGCAGAGTTCATGGACAGGGAATACCTCACCTCCATGATGGATGATTACCGCAACCGGGGATACACGGGTGTGGGTTTGAGGATGATCTCCGCCCCGGAGGGAGCGCAGGTTCTGGATGTGTTCCAGGGTGCGCCTGCATGCCGGGCCGGACTCCGTCCCGGTGACATCATCGTGCAGGTCGACGGTGTGAATGTAGCGGGCATGGAGCTGGCGGAAATCGGTGCCCTGATCCGGGGGCCCGAGGGGTCCAGCGTTCAGATCACGGTGT
>PWUC01000102.1 GCA_003562655.1 Clostridia bacterium | reverse complement strand
AGGCCTCCTCATCGTCGGGTAGATCCTGGACCGAACCCTGGATCCGGCCCGGGGTGTAGCTCTCCGCAACCAGAACCGGCCGCGGCAGCACGGACAGGAAATCCTCCAGAACCGCCGGTTCGGTGAACATCCCCCGCCCAGCCGCGGTCCAGTTCACCTTGATCCACACCGGGCCGTCGCCGATCCCGGCCCGCCTGAGAACACCGCCGATGCCCTGACGGCTGCACACCCGTTCTACTGGCATATTATCCCTCCCTAACTGACCCGAATTATATCACACCCCGTTTTCTCACGGAGGCGACATCGGCTACACTGTAGGTGAGAGGGGGCATCCCATTGGACACCAGAGAGGACGGCTTCGGTTTCACACAGGAAGACCTTCACCGCTACTCGCGGCAGATTCTCCTCGATGAGGTGGGGATGGAGGGCCAGCGAAAGCTCTCCCGGGCCCGCGTCCTCGTCGTCGGTGCCGGGGGGCTGGGCTCGCCGGCCGCCATCTACCTGGCCGCGGCGGGGGTCGGGACCGTGGGCATTGTCTACGGGGACCGGGTCGATGTCTCCAACCTCCACCGCCAGATCCTGCACGACAGCTCTGATTTGGGCCGACCCAAGGCTCTCTCTGCCCGCGACCGTCTCGGGGGGATCAACCCCGACGTGCAGGTCAGGGTGCACGAGACCTTTCTCACCGGCGACAACGCCCTGGAACTGATATCCGGCTACGACCTGGTGGTCAACGGCTGCGACAACTTCCCCACCCGCTACCTACTCAACGACGCGTGTGTCATGCTGGAAAGGCCCCTGGTCGACGCCGCAGTACTGCAGTGGCACGGGCAGGCGGCCACCTTTCTCCCGGGCGGGGGCTGCTACCGCTGCCTCTTCCCGGAACCGCCGCCGCCGGGCAGTGTCCCCAGCTGTGCCCAGGGGGGAATCATCGGGGCCCTGGTGGGACACCTGGGAACCCTCCAGGCAACGGAGGCAATCAAGATCATCCTGGGAGCGGGCCGGACCCTCGGGGGACGGATGCTCATCTTCGATGCTCTCAACATCCAGTACTCCACCTTCGACTGGAGCCGCAACCCCCACTGCCCCGTCTGCGGAGATGACCCGGCGATAACGGAACTCATCGACTACGAAACCTTCTGCGGGGTCCCCCTGCCCTCCGGGGAGGCTGAGGAGCTGCCGGCCTCCTTCCTGGCTGGGCGCAGCTGTTGGGAGATGGCTCCGGGCGAGGCCCGCGACCGGCTGGAGACGGCCGGATGGCAGCTCCTCGACGTCAGGGAAGAGGTGGAGAGACGGGCGGTGCGCATACCCGAAGACCGCTCCCTGCCCCTGGGGGACCTGGAGGACATGGTCAAAAAGGGAGCCGATCTGCCCGTGAGCGGCGAGGCCCCGGTGATCCTGTACTGCCAGCTGGGGATCCGGAGCGCCCGGGCCGCCTACCTCCTGCGCGGGGCCGGCTTCGAGGAGGCCTTCAGCCTCGGGGGCGGCATTCTCGGCTGGCTCAACGAGGGCGGTCCGGTCCAGCGCGGACAGAAGGGTGGCACGTGAAATGCAGTGGACCTTCATAACCCTGATCGCGGCCGCGGCGGTCATCATGACCGTCGCCCTGGCGGCAGTCCGGGTCTTCGGCCAGTACAGCCTCCTCCTGGAGGGGGGCCGGGAGCGCCGCCAGTGCTTCCTTCTGGGCCTGGTCGCGGGGTTCGTCCTGTGGCCCCTGGGCTTCCTCCTGGCCCTGCGCCTGTTCCCGGAACTGTACGCCTGGGTCATCGGGGGCCCCTTCCCCTTCGACCGCATGGCGAGTCCGCTCTTCCTCTTCACCCTGGGTGCAGTCCTGGTGGGCGGTCCCGTAGTGGCCCTTGCCCTGTCCCTCTACCTGGAAAATCGACAGTGAGGGGCCCTCACCCCTGTGAATCCCAGAATAGATTTCACCCCCTGATCCAATACCAAATGTGAATTCACACCCAGCCATCACCTCGAGGTGCGAAGGTTGAAGAATATATTCGGGGAATTCTTCAGAAAAAGAGCAGAGAAAATCCCCATTGTCCGGAGGATTCTCACGGACACAGGCGGTGACCTCCTGTCTGCCAGTCTGGCATCCAACCTGAAACGGATAAGAAACACCCTGGACAGGGCCGACGATGTGGTGATGCGCGAATTTTCCGTGGGCACCGAGGCGGAAATCCCGGCCGCCCTCATCTACATCGAGGGCATGGTCGACAGCGGAGTTCTATTTGAGCAGGTGCTGAAGAGCTCCATGCTGGACGTGCGGCAGATAACTCAGGGCAGGGAATTCAGAGAACGGCAGGTGCTGCCGGCGGTGAAGCGGGCACTCACTGCCGGGGAGATCGAGGAGATCACCAGGTGGGATGAGGCCCTGTCCTCGGTCCTGGCCGGGATAGCTCTTCTCTTCATCGATGGAAGCAGGAGTGCCCTGACCGTCGATGCGACGGGCTGGGAGCACCGCGGTGTGCAGCAGCCCGTGAGTCAGGCCGTCATAAGGGGACCCTACGACGCCTTCACCGAGTCGGCAAGGATCAACATCAGCCTGGTCCGGCGCCGCCTCAGGGATCCACATCTTAAGGTCCGAATCGATCGAGTGGGTCGGCGCAGCCGGACGGACGTGGCCCTTTTGTACATCGACGACATCATAGATCCCGAGATCCTGGCCGAGGCCCAGAAGAGACTGGCATCCATCGACATCGATTCCGTGACCGAGAGCAGCTACATCGAGCATTTCATCACCGATGCCTGGTGGTCCATTTTCAACACCACCGAGGAGTCGGAGCGCCCCGATCACGTGGTGTCAGGACTGCTCGAGGGACAGTTCGCCATCATCAGCGACAACTCCCCCTTCGTCCTGCTGGCGCCAGTCACCCTCAACCGGCTGATGCACACGCCCGAGGACTACTACCTGTCCTGGATCGGCGGAACCTTCATGCGACTGATCCGGGTCCTGGGAATGCTCGTGGCCCTTACCCTGCCCGCACTGTATATCGCAATGGTGGCCTACCACCCCCAGATGCTGCCGACGGATCTCGCCCTGAGCATCGCCGCCACCCGGACCGTGATCCCCTTTCCCGCCGTGACCGAGGCCTTCATGATGGAAATCGCCCTCGAGCTCCTGCGGGAGGCCAGCCTCCGGCTGCCGGGGCCCCTGGGCCCCACCATCGGGATCGTCGGTGGACTGATCATCGGAGAGGCGGCGGTAAGGGCGGGAATCGTCAGTCCCGTCATGGTCATCGTCGTGGCCCTGACCGCCATCTCCACCTTCCTGCTCACCACCTACAGCATGAGCCTGACCATAAGGATGCTCCGCTTCGGCCTCATGATCCTGGCTGCCACCCTGGGCCTGTTCGGCGTTTCCCTGGGCATGCTGGCCATCCTCATCCACCTGGCCTGCCTGAAGAGCTTCGGGGTGAGCCTGCTCTCCCCCTACAGTCCCCTGCGGGTCAGGGAAATGCAGGACACATGGATCCGGTTTCCCCTGACGGCCATGAAGACAAGGCCCGGCTACATGCATCCCCGCGACACCGAGCGCCTCACCCATCGACCCCACGAGGACGTGAAGGGAGATGCCCCCGATGAGGCTTAGATTGGCAACCTGCGCCTCCGCCCTCGTCCTCTGCCTCCTGGTGTTTTCGGGCTGCTGGGACATGCGCGACATCGATGAGAGGGCCATGGTCATGGCCATCGGCGTCGACCTCGCCGGCGATGACGAAGAATCTGAAGGAGAACCCCTCCCCGGAGCTGCGGAGGAACCCCGGTACCGCATGAGCGTGGAGGTTCCCATACTGCATAGGCTGGGGGCTGCCGGGGAGACGGCCGGGGCTGGAGGGGACGGCGATGACAAACCGGCCTGGATTCTGACGTCCACCGGGATCAGCCCGGCCCAGATCACAGACAAGTATGATACCCGGGTCTGGAGACAGCCCTTTTACGGACAGGCCCAGGTGCTGGTCATCGGGGAAGAGGCCGCCCGGAAGGGACTGCGAGACCTCATCGACTACTTCCACCGCCACCAGCAGATCAACAACCACCGGCTCAAGCTGATCATAGCCCGGGGTGAGGCCCTGGATGTGCTGGAGGTAGCTCCGGAAATCGAGGAGCTCCTGGGCATATATCTGGCTAACCTGCTGGAAATAGTCACCGTTACCGGGCGGGTACAATATAGGACCCTGGCCGAGGCGGTCATGGAGCTCTACGCCAGCGGGAACATGCTCCTGCCCAGGGTCCGCCCGGAGGCAGGCGAGGTCGTAGTGGGAGGATCGGCCGTCGTCAAGAACTGGCGCCTGGTCGGCTGGCTGGGGGAGATGGAGACCTTCGGCAGTCTCTGTGCCCAGGGCCGGGTGCGGGCCGCACACCTCAATGTCGGCAGCCCGGCCTCGGAGACGGGAGAGGTCGCGATGACAGTGACCTCGTCCAACACGCGGGTGCGGGCGCGCCTGGAAGGAGACCGGATCCACTTTGAGATCAACATCAGGATAGAAGCCGATCTGACGGAACGGCTGGGTGGCCGTCCCTTCGACGAGGAGCTGCTGGGGCGCATGGAGGAGATGGTCCAGGACAAGGTGAACGAACTCACAGCCACGGCTATCCGCAAGCTCCAGGATGAGTTCAGGGTGGACGCCCTGGGTTATCATCACATCGTGCGGAAACAGCTGCCGCAGGCGTGGGAGCAGATGGAGGGCGACTGGGACGAGGAGCACTTCCCCGCAGCCCTCATCTCGGTGCACTCAGAGACCAACATACGGCGAACCGGGACCTTCCGGTGAGCCCGTCAAGAGGGAGCATCTGCCTTGATAAAGGACAACGACCGGATATCATCGTGGCAGACTGCAGTGATCCTGGTCAGCGCAATGACGGCCACGGAGATCCTCAAGATGCCGAGAATCCTCGGTCAACAGGTGGGGCCCGACGGGTGGGTCTCGCTGATCATCGGCCATGCCCTGGCCCTCCTTATGGTGATGCTGATAATAGCGCTGGGGCGGCGTTTCGCCGGATCCACCTTCATCGAGTACAGCCAGCAAATTCTCGGCAGAATCCCGGGTTCCCTGCTCGGGCTGACTGCCGTGGCATTCTGGATCACCATCTCAGCCCGGATACTGCGGGTATTCTCCGACATCATGAAGCTCTTCGTTCTCCCGAGGACCCCGTTGGAGATGATAATCATCATGAGCCTGGTGCTGAGCCTCTACCTGGTGCGGCACGGCGTGGAACCCCTGGCCCGAACGCTGGAGATCTCATTCTACCTGATGATCGCGGTCGTCGGCGCCATCATCCTTCTTTCGGTTCCCAACATGGACCTGACCAATCTGCAGCCCGTGTTCGGGGCCGGAACCAGGGCAATACTGGTCAGCGGGGTCCAGCAGGGGATCTCTCGTCTCCGCGGCATCGAGGTCTTCCTGATGCTGCTCCCCTTCATGCTTGTCCAACAAAGGGCAGTGAAGGCGGCTGCCATCGGGTTGGGGTTCTCCCTGGCCATCGGACTGTCCCTGTTCACAGTCACCATCAGCGTCTTCGGCGAACACGCCATCGACCTGGCCTGGCCCGTCGCCCTGCTGGCCCAGTACGCCGTGATCCCCGGGAGCTTTGTGGAACACCTGGAGATCTCCTTTCTTCTCATCTGGATCACCGTCGCCTTCACCAGCATGGTCGTCTACTCCTACCTGGCCTGCCTGGGTCTTTGCCGCCTGTTGAAACTGAGTGAACCGTCCATCGTGACCTTTCCCCTATTGCCGGTCATATACTTCATCAGCCTGCTCCCGGCCAGTGTCTTCGCCACAGAGAAAATGGAGATCCTCGACGGGCAGCTCCACACTGTAGTCGCGTGGATATTCCCGTCGCTTCTCCTGCTCGTCGCCTGGCTCCGCCGCCTGGGTGGGCAGAGGACAGAAGCCGGAGCGAACTGACCGTGGTCAGGGACGCCGTTGAGTGGCTGGGCGAAAGATACAGTGTGATGGTCATGGTCCTGGTCCTGGGCGCGGGACTGGTCTCGTACTACGTCGACCGCCGCCAGATGCAGACAAGGGGCCTGTCGAAGGAGTCTGAGTGGGCGCGATGGATCGGCCTCTCCTACATGATCGGCGGCGTGCTCCTCTGGCTGACCCTGCAGGTACTGATGCGGATCCTGGGGCTGCGCTAGCGCCCGGTCCTCCCCACATACAGCAGGTGATCTGAAGCCCCAAAGAGACAGGGATCGGTGCCGATCCGGTACAGAAGATCCACCCACAGCTGGAAGTCCCTCTCCTCCAGCCGCTGCAGCCCAGCGGCCACCGGGGCCCCGATCCCCTCCACGGCAGAGACCCGCAGAGTGGTCAACCCGCAGCCCTGCATGAAGGGCCGGATCTCATCGGGATGGGCAAAATGAGCCGAGGTGAAGCCCGGCTCTTCTTCTGAGGGCAGGTTGATCCCGTCCTCAAGCACACGCCGGATCCGGTCCCAGAAGTGACCGATCCTCTGTGGATAGGCCCGGGCCATGTCCACCAGGGGAGCATAGCGCCCGATGAAGGCGGCGAAGAGCAGCCCTCCGCCGGTTAGAACCCGGACCGCCTCCTGCACTGCTGCCCGGCGCTCCTCTTCCTGCAGCAGGTGGTAGAGGGGACCCATCAACAGCACCGCATCGAAGGACCCGGGGGTGAAGGCCGAAAGATCGCGGGCATCGCCCTGGTGACATCCCGCCAGATCCACCCCCCTCTCCCGGGCCTTCGTCTGCGCCAGGTCAACGCAGGCCCGGGACAGATCCAGAAGCGTCACACAGTGTCCCCTCTCCGCCAGGTGGATGGAGTAGCGCCCCGGCCCACCACCCACATCCAGGACTCGGGATGAGGGCTTCAGATGCTCCTCGAGGATCCTGGCGTCCCCTCAAATTCCAGCCGGTGTCTCTCGAGACGGTCCCATTCATCCTGTGCCATCCTGTCGTAGTACCGCTGCACCTCCGACGAGCTCCTGTCCATGAGGACCCCCTCCGACGATAATTGGAAATAAGCTGGCATGCGGTGAAGAGACAGTCAAGGGAATCATCTCAGGCGGGTCCGTCGGCTCCACGGGGGGCGTACCCGCACCTCGCGGAGCAGGGGGTGCACCGTTCCCCAGACCAGGGCCCCCAGCAGGAGAAACCCGGCCGCCCCGACGGCGGGGAACAGAAGACTGACGATGGTGGAAAAGCCCAGCTGGGCGGTCACCAGGGCAGCGGCCGAGGAGGCCGTCGCCAGGGCTGCGTAAAGGAGGTCCCTCCCCTGTTCTCGCAGGCGGGCGGTAAACCCATACAGACTGGCCACCGCGGTGCTGTAGATTTCAGCAAAGAGAACGACGGTGAACGCGACCCGGATCACGGGCGATATCCCCCCCGCCACCACCAGCATGGGCACCTCCCAGCCGGCCGCCTCAGGAACACGGGTCAGCACAGCGCTGTTGATGGCGGCCACGCCCAGACCCAGGCCCAGCCCGCCGAGCATCGCCCCGGTCCTGAGGGATCCCGGGCGAGCCACGACGCCCATCGGGGCCAGGACGGGAACGGCAAGGACCAGATTGTACGAAAGATAGAGCACGGCAGCGAGGGGCCAGCTGGGCACCGGCGTACGCCCCACCTCCGACCAGTGCAGCAGGTTGACCAGGAACTGCCCCGGATCAGTCCACACAGAGACGACTGCGATGCTCACAACGGCGAGGAGAAGGACGGGAGCGATCAGACTGATTGCTGTGATCACCCCGTGCAGTCCCAACAGCACGGTCCCGAGGGTGGCCCCCAGCATGATCAGGCTTCCCAGAAGGGCCGGGAGTCCGAACTGCTCCACGAATACGGCCCCCGATCCCGCGGCCATCACCGTCAGTGCACCGAAGAGGAACACCGTGACGATGCCGTCGATGAGCATCCCGAGGTACGGGCCGCCCACCCGGTGCATCAACTCCCGGTGCGAGGTCGCCTCCAGTTCCCTTCCCAACCGCAGGACCAGGTAGCCAAAGAGGGAGAAAAGTCCCGTGGACAGCGCAATCCCCAGGTACCCGGCCCAGCCAAAGTAGCCGAAGAACTGGAGGACCTCCTGCCCCGAGGCAAAGCCAGCCCCGACCACCGTGCCCACGTAGGCTCCCGCCACGGTCAGGGCCGAAATGCTCCTGCTGTCACGATTGCCCGGCAGAACCATCACCCCTTCCCCCTAGTAGTTAGCAGGGAAGGAGATGCCCATACGGTCCGGGATCCGGCCAGGGCCGGCAGCGGTGCTACCTTCGGATCGACGGACTGTCCGCGGTGACGTCACACTGCAATCGAGCCCAGCCCCTCCCCGGCAGAAAGCCCTGAACGGCCCCGCAACTGCCTGCAGCGGGATCCCAGAGCCGTCGGGGACTTCGAAAAGGAACGCATCTTGCTGTAGAATGGTGTTGCATGGTGCTGTGATGCGGCACTTCAGGGGAAGGAGCTGAAGGACTTGGTGAGCTCACCGTCAGGGGACGTATTCGTGATCGCCAGAAATCCCAATCGGCAGAGCAGCCTGCCCTACCTGCTTTCGCTGCCGGTGGCCGGGGAAGAACCTGTCCTGCTGGCCACGAGGGCAACCTGGCCATCGGACAGGGACCTCTACTGCCACCCGGTCTCCACGTGGCCTGAAGAGCCCGAGGTGCTGGAAGAACTGGACGTGAACCTCTGTCGCCGCCGCGGCCGGGCCATCGATCTGATTCTTCAGCGAAGACGCCTCAGGCGTTCCATGTTTGTCTGGACCCAAAACCGTCAGGGCCGAACCCTGATTTTCTGGCGTTCGGCGAAGAGCATGCAGGGAGCCCGACCCGGCATCCGGGTTCCCCAGGCCAGGGCACTGAAGGGCCAGCTGACGGTGGCGGTGGACAGTCGCGAGCGTTATGCCTGGAAATTCTCGGACCACCAGGTGAGGGTGGTAGAAAGGGATCTCCCCGCCGGTGACTACGGCATATTCTCCGACGATGAGCTGGTAGCCGCCGTTGAACGAAAGAAGATCGATGACCTTGCCAGCTCTGCCGTCAACGGCCAGCTGACGTTCACCCTGCAGGAATTGACGGTCCTGCCCTTTTCCGCCCTGGTGATTGAGGGGCGTCTCTCAGACCTGATGAAGAAGGAAGAGGTCCGCAGTGGGTGGTTGCTGAATCTGGTGGCTGCACTGCAGATCCAGTTTCACCGGGTCACCTGGATGTTTGCTGAGACCCGCGGAATCGCCGAGGACTACGCCTATCGTTGGCTGTCGGCCGCCTATAAAGCCTACCGGTACCGTCCGGATGATGCCAATGACGATCCCTCCCCCGAACTGCCCGCCGATATCCGTCAACAGACCCGGACCATCCCCATTCTGGACGGGTACGGACGCCGATCAACAGCGGCGGCCGAGGCCCGCAGGGGCAAAACCTGGACCAGCCGCGAGTATGCCGACCGCTTCGAAGTGAGCCGGGCAACCGCCAACAAGGATCTAAAAGAGCTGGTTGAGATGGGAGTTCTGCAGGCCAGGGGAAGCCGAAGGACCAGGCACTACGTGCCCGTGTGACTGCAGGGTGGGTCCAGGATGACCCGGGGCCTGACGGTGCTGGATATGAACTCACCGGGGTGTTTCCTGCTCAGAGACCTCTCCACCTATCATCGGTCATGTAGAGGCCGGGGCTGCCTTCTCCCCCATCCCGGGGGTTCGGCGCGCCGCCATGCAGACCGCTCAGGCAAGCGACCCTAACCGGCACACCTGTGCAGAGCCCGGCGCTGCACCTCTGACCCACCGCCGCCCCTCAAGAATCCACTCTGACACCAACTGCTATTTCACAGCATGCATAACTCCCGATCCAACACATTGAGTCTTCAGCGATGATGACACGGATGAATCTCTCACAGCAGAGCTCCCCTTCTTTACAGTTAGATTGCATCCCGGCCATTGACCCGGGATGGCCTCGACAACAGCAGTCAGGGAACATATACTTCTCGAGTGTGTCGTCATGAAAGAGGTGCTATGTATGATCTTCCTTATGGGTTTCCCAAAGCGGCGCTGAGGCTTGTAACGTTGAGGCCCCTTTAACCTGATGTGCTGAGACCCAGAAGACTTGTTCCAGGGGGGATCAAATTGTACTACGTCACACTGAAAATGGACGGCTCCCGACAGATCTCCAGGGCGTTGGAGGAAATGCTGCGAGACGACCGTCGTTACGACATCGAAAGGGACCAGTCTCCGGCCCTCATCGGATGCTCTGACATGGAGGCCGCTGCGGGCCTGATCTCGGCGGTGTCCCACGCGGGTGTACGCGTCCACGCCATCGAGCTCACGGCAAACAGGCCCCACGACCTGTCCATGGCTGCAGCCGGCAACGACTGACCGCCCAATTGCGACGATACCGCTGGCCCCGGTCCTCGGACCGGGGCCACTTCCTTTGAGGCGAAGCTGCGCTCTGTCCAGGGCGGCAGAATCCACCGCGAAGAATACCCGGTAAGCCACCTGCAAAGCCCACATCTGGCTCTCACAGGTCGCGAACTTGAGGCATTCATAGCCGGCGCAACCCCATCGAAAGACCCACGCTGCCACCATCAGGGGTTCGCAGCTTCATGACCGGCTCCAGCTGCACTTTTTGCACTCCGGCTCTGGTCTAGAGAACACTCAGGGCAGCGCGAAGGCTGTCCTCGAACTCACCACTTTCAACCTGGCGCACAGCATCCTGCGCCCACACCGGCAGTGCAGACTGCAGGGCCGCCTGGTGCAGCGCAGTGAGAGTGGCCAAAGGTCTGTCCAGAATGAAGTGGGCCTCCGGAACCGGACCGTAGGTTTCCGTAAAGGCAGCAGCTGCGACACCCGTTAAAGTACTGAGCACATTGCGCAAGTCACAGCAGGCGGGCCCCACACCCATGAGGTGATAATCGTAGACCACTGCCCTGCGCGGGTTCCCCTGCCGCGACAGCGCCAGATTGGTCCAGTAAAAGTCGGTGTAGTTGAGGGTCTGGGGAAGAGAACCCATGCCATCCTTCAACACTTCGATAGACTCTGCCGCAAGCTTCATGGATGATTCCGCCTCCAGCTGCAGCTCCCGCGCAAGGGCTGTGATCCGGTCCCGGTTGAGGACATCCACTTCCCGGCCCAGAAAAGGGGGGGGATCCCCGCCAACCTGGCGACCTGCACAATGGAGGGTCCGGTACCACCTGGCCACTGCCTCTCCTGTCTTTGAACACCTGAGATCATCCTCCACTGCAGCCCGCCAGACCGCACTCGCCGCCAGATCCTCAAGGAGCAAACTCACCCCGGTGGAGCCGTGCAGGGTGAGGGTGGGAACGCGAAGATCTCCCAGCAGGCGGTAGACAGATATTTCAGACGCGCCCTCACTGGGAAAGGTCTTCAGGATGAAGGACTGTCTCTGCACCCCAACCCGGACCACGCGGTGCCCGTGCCTCAAAGAAAGGGTTTCAACGGTACGCACCTTCCCTGGGTCAACACCAACGGCAGCGAGTTCTTCAGCCAGCCGGTCATCCATGCGGGCAGGCATCAGTTCAGATCCTCACTGAATAGGCAACACAGTGCATACACGAAGATGACCAGGGTCTCATTCTCCGTCCACTCGGCGTCAAGTGCGACCCGGTTCAGCGCATCCACACCCTCATGCAGGAACACCTCGGGATCGCGGTATGTCTCCGCGATCTCCTCCAGAGCTGGCAGGAACTCGTTCAGTGCCTTCGGCATCAATATCCTATCTGCCGTCGGTAGCATCAGCATCCTCCCCCAGACATCAAAGGGGAGAGGCGAGGGGGCCCGCCTCTCCGTGGCTCATGTCAGATGAACAGCGGACCAAGGACCAATGAAACGACGGCCATCAGCTTGATCAATATGTTCAGAGAGGGACCGGCAGTATCCTTGAAGGGATCGCCCACCGTATCGCCCACCACAGAGGCTTCGTGGGTTGGTGTGCCCTTGCCACCCAGCTCGCCCGACTCGATGTACTTCTTGGCATTGTCCCAGCAGGCACCCCCGGTCGTCATCATGATCGCCAGGGCGACTCCGGCCACCAGGGCGCCCGCCAGCAGGCCGCCCAGGGCTTCAGGGCCGAGCCACAGGCCGATGATCAGCGGCACCAGTACGGCCATCAGCCCCGGGATGATCATCTCCCTGAGGGCCGCCTGGGTGCTGATGTCCACGCAGCGAGCATAATCGGCCCTGGCCTTGCCCTCCATCAGGCCGGGGATCTCGGCGAACTGGCGCCGAACCTCCTCGACCATCTGAAAGGCGGCCCGGCCGACGGCCTTGAGGGCCATGGAGGAAAAGAGAAAGGGCAGCATTGCACCGAGGAACAGCCCGATCATGGTCTCAGCCCGGGTCACATCGATCCGCTCCAGTCCCACCACCTGGGTGTAGGCAGAAAACAGAGCAAGGGCAGTCAATGCAGCCGAACCCACCGCGAACCCCTTGCCCATGGCGGCGGTGGTGTTCCCCAGGGCATCCAGGGTGTCCGTCACCTCTCGCACGCTCGCGTCCATTCCGGCCATCTCTGCAATGCCGCCGGCGTTGTCCGCAATGGGGCCGTAGGCATCCACGGACAGGGTCATGCCGATGGTCGCCAGCATCCCCACTGCCGCCAGGGCAATGCCGTACAGCCCGGCAAAATGGTAGGACGCCAGGATCGCGGCGGCGATGGTGACCACGGGCAGGGCTGTGCTCTGCATGCCGACAGAGAGACCGGTTATGATGTTGGTGGCAGCCCCGGTCTTGCATGACTCGGCAATCTCCAGGATGGGAGATCCCGAGGTGTAGTACTCGGTGATTGCTCCAATGATGATGCCGGCCAGAAGACCTGCCGCGGTGGCATAGAAGGGACCGGCGTCGCCGAGGAACCCGTTGATGATGAAATAAAAAGCCACAGCAGCCAGCAGTGCACTGAGATAGGTCCCATTGCGCAGGGCTCCCGCGGGGTTGCGCCCTCCATATGCCCGCACAAAGAGCGTGCCGATCAGTGACGCAATCAGCCCCGCCGACACCAGGATCAGGGGGACCAGGACTCCGTCCGAACCGAAAACCACCAGCCCGATGGCCATGGCAGCGATCACCGACCCGACGTAGGACTCAAACAGGTCAGCCCCCATCCCCGCCGTGTCTCCCACACAGTCGCCAACATTGTCAGCGATGGCCGCCGGGTTGCGGGGATCATCCTCGGGAATGCCCGCCTCGACCTTGCCCACCAGGTCCGCCCCCACGTCCGCCGCCTTGGTGTAGATCCCTCCGCCGACGCGGGCAAACAGCGCGATGGAGCTGGCCCCCAGGGCAAAGCCGGTGATGATGTCAGGAGTGCGATAGACGACGTAGAGAAAGCCCAGTCCGATGAGGCCCAGCGACGCCACCGACACCCCCATCACGGCACCACCGGAGAAGGCGATCCTGAGAGCCTCAGCCTGCGACGAACGCGCCGCCTCTGAGGTCCTGACGTTGGCCATCGTGGCTGCCCTCATGCCGAGGTAGCCCGCCAGGGCGGAAAAGACCGCTCCCAACAGGAAAGCCAGGGCAGTATGCGGTGAGATCTGCCAGGACAGCACAGCCGCGACAATCACCACGAACACGAGCAGTGCCCGGTATTCCCGCTGCAGAAAGACCATCGCCCCCTCCTGGATGGCAGCAGCAATCTCCTTCATCTTCTCTGTTCCCGCTGACGCCCTGGCCACCGACCGCACCACAGAAAAGGCAAAAAGTAGCCCCAGGACCCCAATGATCATCGGAAAAACCTGAATGAATTCCATT
>PWUC01000083.1 GCA_003562655.1 Clostridia bacterium | reverse complement strand
GGCGACCGCGAGGCCAGGCAGGATCATCCTTATCCATCGCACTGGATCATGCACCCGCCGGCGCCGCCATCCTGCCAAAGCAGGGGCTCTTTCTGCTGGGAGTTCTTCGCAGACCCGGCCGCGCAGAAGATGCCGGGCTCCCCGGGGGCCCAGACCATGCCCGAACGGGAGTTGTCGAAACCTGCAGGAGTTGGTGCTGGGCCCGCCGAAGACTGTAACACACAGACGGCCCCCGTGTGATGAGCAATGTTGTGTCACTCAAGGGGACTCTCGGGAGGAGGTGTTAACGCCATGGGTTCACGGGATTCCAGGGGATTCTTCGGGTCACTGTTCGACTTCAGGTTCAGATTTTTCATCACCTCCAAGTTGATCCGGTTGTTGTATGTTCTGGCCTTCATTTTCGCCGTTGTGGCGTACCTGGGCCTGGTCGTGGGAGCATTTTTCGAGTCCACGACCATGGGTCTTCTGGCCATCTTCATCATCGGCCCCATCGCCTTTCTGCTGCTGCTGATCTACGCCCGCGTGATGCTCGAACTGGTCATGGTGCTCTTCAGCATTGCAGAGAACGTGGAGGCGCTTTCTCAATCAAGGCCAACCCCAAAGGATGCTCGTCCACAAGTCCAGCCGGCTGTTGCCAAAAGCCAGGCAGAGCCGATGCAGAGGGTAGATCAGGAGAAAGAGGAAGCCAAGGAGAAGGAGGAAGACCTTAAGGGTGAGGAAGATCAGGTCCAGGAGGATGAGCGCTCGCAGTAGGTGAGAGATTTTCGCAACGGCCATTTGCCCTCGCAGAGAACTCCGCGGGGGCTGATTCCGCATAGGTCCGCGGAGAACCGTTTCTCCGGGATGCGATCACATCGGCGCAGTGCATCTGGCGCCCGGGCCGTCGTATGCACTGTGGAATCGAGGCTTGGAGCCAACTCGCACCTCCTACTAGCTGAGACGAGGTACAGCGGCAGACGTAGTGCGGATCCACCGCGTTCGCTCACAGAGGGGGTTCACTTCTCCAGGCTGGATGGTCGCACGACCGGCAACTCGTGAGGCGTGGAAGAAATTCACCGACAGGCAAATCCGGACCTCTCCCTGGACTGCAGCGTTGTATGCAAGGGGGGCAGAGCAGAACAGGCAGGGTGCCCACCGGGGGCTCCGGGAATGGAAGGTGTCAGGGTAGACCAGCCGTGTTAGCACAATCACAAGGAGTTGGACCTTCAAGACCCACGAAGCTGTCCTGCTTCTGATCATTGATGTCCGGCTCAGAGAGGGACGGTCCAACGGGAACGTTCGCGAGGATTGTGGGAATCAACCCAATATAAAGCCGTACTTCCGCCCGGGATCACCGGACCCCTGCTGGCTCCACTCCTGGTGCGGGTCATGAAAAGCGCCACCGGGGATACCCCGGAGACGTAAGGGGGCACGCCAACCAGACGGCTGTCGTTCATCATTCCAGTTCGCCTCTTATGACGGCTCACTCCAGCACCAGGTGGATACCGCCACCAGGCAGTTCTGCTGGAGGAACCCGCTCGTGGGAGATGACCAGGCCTTCAGAAGCAGCCCCGGTGATTGCCGTCCCACAATGCCCATACCTACTGCTTTTGTGCCCTGTACGTACTATGAACTGATGACTGGTGGCTCAACGTAACCGCTGCAGGATCAGTCTCATCGCTGTCTTCGCAGGGCTCGGGCGATTGCCTTGCCCCAGGGACTACAGTAAACTTAGTGACGAGGGAAGGGGTATCCTGCAGTGAAACGAGATCCTATCCTTTTCATAATCAGCGGCCCTTCAGGATGCGGGAAGGGCACAATGATCTCCCACGTCACCGACACGGCTCCCGGTTTGAAGAAGGTCGTCAACTACACGACCCGCGAGCCGCGCCCCGGCGAGGTGGATGGAGTACACTATAGTTTTGTGAGCGAGGAAGAATTTCTCCGCCTTCTAAATGAAGAGTGCATCTTCGAGTACGAGAGGGTCTACGAAGACTACTACTACGGTTCGCCGACCCACGTCCTCTCCGGTGATTGTGACTACGTAATCGAGCTCGACTACAAGGGGCACAGAAAGTACCGGCGTGTCCACCCCGGGGTGGTATCCATCTTCTTACTACCACCCTCCATGGAGGAGATGCAGAACCGCATCCGTCAGCGGGCCAAAGAGAAGAACATGCAGTCGCGGCTGCACAATGCAACCGAACAGATCCGCCACGCCTCCGAATATGATTACGTTCTGGTGAACAAAGATATAGACAGCTGCCGCAGAGATGTTGAGGCCATCATAAGGGCTGAACGGATCCGTCGATGCAGCAAGTCTCTGACGGAGAAGTATCTTCTCATACCGGAAGACCTCTCCGAGCTCCCGTGAGAACTGTCGTCGGCCAGCACGCCTCCGAGATTTGCCGGAGCTGACCGGGCAAGGGATCCGGGCTTCCGGTCTCGGGAGTAATCGCCCCCTCCATGACCAGGTCCACTTGCCGTCTCTGTGCCAGCAGAAGATCAGCCGCATGGAAGGCCGCCTTCGCAGATATCCTCATCCGCACTCCCAGATCCCAATCACTCCACTGCATGCCGGCCGCCGATGCCCAGTCCGGTTAGGTCAATACTGCAGATCGGGGTCTATGACGTTTCGGAGCGGCACGCCGTCCAGATACCGCCGCAAGTTGTCAGTGAACAGATCTGTCACATTGAGGTCCTCAAGCTCCGAACAGCTGGCCGAATGAGGGCTGATCAACACATTGTCCATCTCCCAGAGGGGGCTGTCCTCGGGAAGGGGTTCCTCCTCGAACACGTCCAGAGCAGCCCCACCCAGGTGTCCCTCTCTGAGGGCCCGTATGAGGTCGTCCTGGACCACGATTGTTCCCATGCTGTTGTTGATCACGACACAGCCGGGCTTCATGGCCTTGAACATATGATAGTCGAGGAACTTGAAGGTCTCCGAAGTGGTCGGGACCGTAAGAGAAACGAAGTCGCATTGAGCAAACATGTCCCTGATGCGCTCCTTTGGGTAGAGCTCATCCACGTTGAGGGTGGCAGGATCACTGCCCTCGTAGGTACGTTTGACTCCCAGGACTCGCATGCCCAGGGCCCGCGCGATCCGGGCCACCTCCGTCCCATTCTTGCCCAGACCCACAATTCCCAGTGTCTTTCCTCGAACCTGCCCCGTGCAGTAGCGTTCGAACTTCTTCTGCTGCTTCAGACGGAACAGATGCAGGATGTCCTTCGCGAAACCCACCAGGGCCATGGTCTGAAACTCCGCAATGGGGACCGAGTGTATTCCGCTGGCACTGGTGACTGTGATCCCCTTTTCAACCCAACCCATCTTCCTGGTCATGGGACCTATAGCAGTGCTGGTCCCCTGCATCCACCGCAGGTTGGGAGCCAGCTCGTGCAGTCGATCCAGGTGGCGGCGGTCAAAACCGAAGATGATCTCGGCCTCAGCCAGATACCCCAGCCACCTCTCTTCCTTCTCATCAGTCCACTCCATCGGTTTGCCCACTCTGTCAGCGACGTAACGCGGTTCTGGGATCAACTCGGGATCGAAGATGACATTGGCTCGCGGATCCACCTTCTTGATGCGCTGCACACAGTCCCCAGGCAATGGAACGGCGATGAACACGTTGACTCTTTTCGCCACACCTTCTCCCACGGTAACTCCCCTCTCTCTGACCCGTTTGAGTCGAATCAGCTGCCAAACTCGATGTGACCGTCTGCCTCCAGACCCGTCAATATAGCATGTATCGGAAGGGGTCCGATCTTCAGATCGAACTCAAAACCCACAGCGTCGGCTATATCTGCAACCGTGCGCTGTCCGTCGATGAAGGCCCCGGTCTCATCAGCGATGACCCGTAGGCTGTTGAATCCCGCATTGCCATCCCCGGCAGCCAGCTGCTCTCCGATCTCCAGAAGATCAGCATAGCTGAGACCTGCCCACCGGGGAGGACGACGGGTGCCTATCAACCTGGGCACCAGGGCTGCCACCTCGGGCCCGACCTCATGATCGACCCCTTCTGGCAGTGCCTGCATCTCCCGGTCCGCCACATCGCGCAGCATGTTCTCCAATTCCCTCAACGTCTCAGCGACAGCTTCTCGTTTGGCCTCGGGCACCAATCGAAGGACCGTGCGCAAGCCCTGTACATCCTGATCCAGCGTGAACAGCAAATGCCTCCGTGCCCGGGATGCATCTTCGGCACCGCGGTACCTGCCTGCAACCCGGGTCAGTCGCAGGGCAGATCTCGCTGCCACTCCCCTGGCAATGGCCCTGGCCAGCTCACTGTCCGCCATCGCCAGCTCGAGACCGGCCACGCCGGAAACGAGGGCAGCCCGGCGAAGCACGCGGGGATCGATGACATCCGGGGTGAGCAGTTGACTGTGGAAATAGCGGTCCGGCCAGGACATAATCAGGGGAGCCTGGATTCCCTCCGCAGCAAAACGGGTGTTGTCACTCCAGGGCGTGTAGTAGTGATCGGTGAACCGGATCAGGGGCAGATCTTCTCCGCCATCTCTTTCCACCCATTCGGCCTCTTTCGGGCTGGCGTCAATAAGCTCTGCCAGATAGTCGTTGATGAACCCCGGTACTGAATCTGGAGAGCGATACAGCAGAAGATTCGAGAGGGTCTCCTCCTGTTTGTGGCCGGGGCTGCAGTAGGTGATCGCGGTGATGATGTTGTTGACCTCCTCGGGATTGTCACGAAAATAGCCGCTAACCCCTGCCCCTTCACAGCCCACGAAGAACTTCAGAGTTCTCTTCGGCCTCTGGACCAGACCGCTGTCGATCAAAACCTTCACCGTCCGCGCCAGCTCAACCAGGAGGCCGGGGCCCTCGGCACAATTCGCTCCCGGTTTGATGCCCGAGCCGTGGGCACAGAACAGAATGCTGTCCTCGGGAAACTCCGTCCCCTCTATGGCTGCAATGAGGTTTCTCACCACGCTATCCGAGGTCGTGACCCGGACATGGGCCCTGACAAACACCGCCCCCTGCTGCAGCATCTGCTGCAGCTTGATGGATGTGCAATGGGGTATGCTGAACGCCCAGACTTTATTTCTGACCCCCTCCGGAAGCCGGAGGAGCTGAGATGCCTCGGGGACGAGTTCTGGCGTGCGGATCCCTGGCGTTTGATACAGCATGTAGTCGGTTACCAGACCCCGCGCTCCCCGCTCAGCAGAGAGCCTGGCGGCCTCCCACCATCCGGGACGCCTGGTAGTCCCGTGAATGAAAACAGCCTTTCCTCGAATGTCCCTGCCAGCAAAATCCTCGGGGGTCTCCCCGGTGCCGACATCCACAATCTCCAGACACTCACCTTCGGGACCCGTTGCGTCAGACCACCAGGCTATGCAGGAGGGAGCTGAATGATAGTCCACCAGTGTCACTGCCGTAGGTTTCTCCACGACTAACGTGGCGCCAATGGGATCCCAGGCATTCTCAACGGGGTAATCGACCACTTCCAGCGAATCAAAGCCGCTTCTCTCGAAGGCCTCCTGGATCAATTCGGCCGCCTTCAAGTATCCTGACGCTCCGGGTGATCGGTAGTGGTCGGTCAGACTCACTGCGATGTTCCGGGCTCGCTCCGCATCAAAGTGCTGGTCCACCAGTTCAAACAGGTCTTTGCGCGTTGACAATCACGACACCTCCCAGGATGATGGCTGCACAAAATCCCCCAGATCATGCCACGCCCTTTATACTGACATGCCTTTCGTGATCGCTCTCACGGATCCCTCGTCAGATGAGACAAATCGCAACATCAACAAAATCATACCGGGTGCATGCGCCGACGGCAGGCTCCCACGAAATCCCTACTCTCATCCCGTTCCCCGCAGCTCGTCGGTCGTGAGGGCACCGGGATCCCTGGAGAGCTTTCCAGTTGAGCTTCAGGATACGGATTGTGTGTGAGTGGGGTAGCTGCGATGATCTCCGACGCATCCCTACAGCCAGGCAGGAACTGCACCCGGTCGCATTGAATATCAGTCTACAGATGACTTCAACACGCGAAGGGAGAGAGAACATGGATGGCAGGTCTCCGGGCGAGCGAGCCCCAGAATCGAAGAAGGATGGCGCTCTTCCCGATGCACTCTTTGAGGGCTGGCTGCTGCTGCTGGTGGCACGCAAACCCCGTCATGGCTATGCCATCGCCAAGGCTATGAGGGATCTGCCCTGTTCCATGCCCCATCAGACAACGATCTACAGGCACCTGTCTTCTCTTGAAGAGCAGGGCTTTCTTGATTCGAGATGGCAGATGCGTTCGTCAGCTCCACCGATCCGCACTTACCACCTGACAAAAAGCGGCCAGGATTACCTGCGCCGCAAATATGCAGCCGTCTCGCAGATACAGCGTCTCTGCCGAAGCTTCCTCAGTGAAGCCTCCCAGCAGATCTGAGCTGTGTAGACGGATCGGTGCTGACTCCAAATTCAACCTTTTCCCTGTGCAGACAGGGTTAGGGACTCCGCTGACGAATAGGAACCTGAAGAGGTTTATGCGATTGATCTAGCACAGCCAGAAGGAGCTCGATATGCATAGAAGACCCTACCTCGCCAGCCTGGACCAGGTCAGGATCACCCGCGATGGGGAATTGGCCACAATCATCTATGACGAACCCGGCATCACTGCCATACAGCTGTGGATCGGCCCCAGGATCCACGACATGACCAACCAGGAGATCCTGGATCAACACAATCTCATCCTCGCCCTTGAATCCATGGAAGACACCGGTTGGGTTCCAGTGGAGATACCTCCCGGGCATCCCCAGCTGGAATACTCCCGAAGCACCGGCACGCTGACGCCCCGGGGAGAAGTGCTCAGGTGCATCATCAGCGATCCCGATGGAAGAGCCAGCATAAAGATAGATGACTATGAGCTGTCCCTCGAGGAATTCGGACAGCTGCTGACCATGTACGCGGGCTGGGGAATGCGGATCACCTTTGTGCCCGAAGACCAGACCGAGCTGCTTCATGAAGTGATGCTGTGGGAGCCTTCCAACGGAGAGGATGAAAGCGAGGAGATGCCTGGTGAGATCATCAAGATGCCGCTGATCGCCAACCCCAACATCGACCACGTCCTCGACGACTTCATCGAAGAGCAGCGCAGCCGTTTCAAGGCCGCAACGGTCAGCAAGTATGAAAGGGTCATCGCCCTATTGCGCAATCACCTCAATGACTGTGCCTACCAGGGGCTCGACACGACGGACAGGATCCTCTTCGAAAGACACTGCTCGACCGAAGGAGAACGGCGCCGTGACTTCTGTCAGCTCTTCGGGCCAGAGATGATCATCTATGAGCTGGACAGATTTCTCGGTCACTCCATCATTCGAAAACCCATGGTGAGTGAAACCCTCAAGCGCGCAGCGGGAACAGTCACGAAGAGGCTTTCAAAGTGGCTGGGAGAACGGGGCCACATCGAGGAAGAGCTGGCACAGGCGGGAGTCGATAAGGGCGCCGGGGCCGTGCAAAATATACCCAGGGCCGAGAGGGCCACCAACCGGCTGTATAAGTGTCTTTACAGTGGCGAGACCGATGAGCTGTGCGAGGACGATTTCCTCGACTTCGACCAGTACACCATCGTGCGGACTGAGCCCGGCACCCTGTGGCTCGAGCAATCCTGGAGCTCCCGTGGCTCCCTGATCCCCGTCGCTGTTCCAGAACAGGTCTTCGACCTGCTGGAGGAGGGATGGGAACTGGGCTGCACCCTGGCTCGCATAGAGGGCCAGTGGCACATGGTCCAGGTCGGTGATATTTATCCACAGTGAGATTCCGGCGTAAGACACCCGCATGGATCCCCCTGAACTGAGGCTGCAATCGTCAACCTTTCTGCCCCGCCTGCTGAACGGATGCGCTGCCACCGCTCTGGCAAGCCGCTGCCCCGCCAGGGCGATCATGCGCCGGACCACCTTACCACCAAAGCTCCTCTTTGCCTACACATCTGGTCACTATATGCGAACCCTCAGGGTTGTCTCGGGGCCCCGCGCTGTGTATACTTATCAACCACATGACCACCTTTCCCGGATAGGAGGAGAGCCTCAATGCTGCTGCCCCTGGGGGCCTTTACTGCAGGATTGGTGTCGTTTCTCTCACCCTGCATCATGCCGGTCTTACCAGGCTTTCTCGCCTTCATCGTCGGGGCCAGGGCCGATGAAAGCACCCAACAGGGGCTGAACTGGTACGCCCTGTACAGGACCCTTCACTTCGCCGCGGGTTTCTCCCTGGTCTTCGTCCTGATGGGTCTATCAGCAAGCGGCATGGGCAGATTCCTGGTGAACTACCAGATGCAGATCGGTGTCATCGGGGGAGCCATGGTGGTCACATTCGGCCTGATCAAGCTGGAGCTCATCTATCTGCCCTTTGCCTTCCAGGGAGGGCTCGCACTGCCGCGCTCCGGCAGCAGTTTTCTTCTGGGCATGGCCTTCTCGGTGGCATGGACGCCATGCGTCGGCCCGGTTCTGGCCTCAATACTGATCATCGCCGGCACCCAGGGATCGGTGGCCCAGGGAATCCTCCTTCTCACATTCTATTCCGCGGGGCTGACCCTGCCCTTTCTGCTCGCGGCCCTGTTCCTGGAGAGAATCATGAATGGGAGGAAGTCGCTGTCACGCTGGAGCCGGCATCTCAACAGGGCGGCCGGTGCCGTACTGGTGGCCCTGGGGCTGTTGATGATGACGGGACAGTTTACCAGACTCTCAGCGTGGCTGTCCTAGAGGAGGTGCGCGCAATGTCTGCGCAAACTGCAGTATCACTGGTGATCCTTGTGCTGGTGGCCGCCCTGGCCATCGGCCTCATGGCTCTCACCGCGGGCGGCGACCCCTTCGCGATCCTCAATGAACTGGACGTGATGAACGGCGCAATGCCTTCTGCGCAGGATCTGTCCGGACGCCCCACTCTCGTGGTCACCTGGAATACCTGGTGCCCGGGCTGCATACAGGAACTGCTCTACCTCAGGGAAAACCACGAAGAGATCCGGGCCAGAGTCAACCTGGTCGCCATCAACCTCACCCGGGGCGAGCGCAGTCTGGGGGAAGTACACGAGTTTCTGGACGAGGCAGGGCTCCCCTATGTCGTGCTGGCCGACCCCGAGGGGAAGGCCGGTGAACGGTTCGCCTCCCGCTACATACCGGCGAGCTTTCTGCTGGACACCGGGGGCGAGATCATAAACAGGATGGAGGGCCCGGTTACCCTGAAGATCCTGGATGAATGGCTGGGTCAAAGGTGAGCCCGTTGGGCCGAACACCCGGCCCAACGGGTGGAATCTTTAGAACTCAGTCGAGCCGGTCCATATGCAGCTGGTAGTATAGATTGCCGGCAAAACAGAAGTGAACGTGCTCCACCAGTCCCGCTGCAGCTTCGTCTCCCGCGACACCAGTTCAACATGCTCAAACATGCGCAGCACGCTGTCCGTCAGCCGCATGTTCCTGACCGGGTACTTTACCTCTCCATCCTCTACATAGAAAATGCCGTCCCGGGTGGTGCCGGTCATGACCACCTTCCGGGGCTCGGGACAGTGGGTGTAGTGAAAGCGGGTCACCAGCAGCCCCCGGCCGGTCCTCTCAATCATCTCGTGCACACTGGAGTCGCCATGGAGCATCACCATGTTTGCCGGCATATCAAACACGCTGCCGCGACGGAAATGGGCATGGCCCGTGGAGGTCCTGCCCTCCCTGTGAGCCGTGTACGAGTCATACACAACACCATCGGCCACTCCCCCGGTGATCAGATCCACCCGCTGTTTGGGCACCCCCTCGTAGTCAAATGCCCTGTTCAGAGTGCGGCCGTCCAGACCATCATCCCAGATGGTGATCCTGTCGCCGGTGATCTTCTCTCCGAACCTGTCGGCCATGAAGCTGCGCCCCTCCTGCACGGAAAGGGCGCTGAACCCGAGCATGCCCAGGAAGCGCACGATGTCGGCCACCGCATAGGGCTCAAAGATGACCTCGTACTCCCCGGTGGGCAATGGCTGAGGATTCTGGGCCCGCAGGGCTCTGTCCGTCGCCTCCCGGGCCACTGCCCCGGCATCAATGTTCGAGACGTCCCGGTCCAGGTAGTCTGCATAGCCCGTGCCGTTTTCGCCCTCGATCACGGTACGTAGATAGGCATAGGTACCCTGGTCATAGACCTCAACTCCCAGGGAGTTCATCACCGCCAGTTCTTCCCGGGTGGTGATGTGGGCACCAAAGGCTGACAGGCCCCTCTCATCCGCGCCAGCGGCAATCACACCGACATCCTGGGCCCTCTGCTCCGGACTGTAGGAGGCGGTTGACTCGTAGAAGTTGACCGTGTCGCCAATAGGCTCAGGCTCTGGGAGAGAGACGAAGTCCTCGTTGTCTTCCTGCAGGTCCGCCAGGGCGGTCGCCGTCTCCACGACGCGGCGGATCGAGCCCTCATCCAGGTTGTTGGTCGAAGCAGTTCCGATCTTTTTGCCCTGGATGATCCTGACCTGCAGCACCGTGTTCTTGCGTTCGAGGTTCTGGTGAATGGTCGAATTGGCAAACCGGGTCAGGGCCAGATCTTCGGCCGTGAGACGGGCCTCAGCCTGGTCCGAATCCGCATGGCTAAGCGCCTTCTTCAACACCTGCAGACTTTCTCTGGGCCCCATCATTTGCCCACACCTACCTTGATGTTCCTGAAACGGGCCGGAGCTGCCCCGTGGCCAACATGGGCAATCTGGACCGGCTCTCCCTTGGCGCAGCCCGGAGTACCCCATATGTGCCATTCATCCTCGCCGGCAATGGCATCGCAGGCGTTCCAAAAATGTGGTGTCATGTCCGTGTAGGCGGGGTTCTTCAGCATCCTGGTCACATCGCCATCGACGATCTCCCAGGCGATCTCCGTGCCGAAGTGGAAGTTCAGGCGCTTATCATCCAGGCTCCAGCTCTTGCTGCTGTCCGTGTAGATGCCGTACCCGGTATCGTCAATGATCTCATCGAGGGTCCAGTCGCCCGGCTCCAGGTTCACATTGGTCATTCTGATCATGGGCAGGTTGCTCCAGCCCTCGGCCAGCATGGTGCCGTTGCTCTTCTGGCCGAGGGTGGCTGCGGTCTCTCTCGAGGTCAGGTAGTCGACAAAGAGCCCCTCCCTGACGATGTCCGTTCTCTGCGCCTCCACCCCCTCGTCATCGTACCCGAAGGTCCCCAGGCCCAGGGGCGCCGTCGCATCGGCAACGATGTTCACCTCGGAAGATCCATACTGCAGCTGCCCCTGCTTGTCAGTGGTCAGAAAGCTGGTGCCGGCAAAGCTGGCCTCCGTTCCATACACCCGGTCCAGTTCAATGGGATGGCCGCAGGATTCGTGGATCTGCAGAGCCAGCTGCGAGGAGCCGAGAATCAGGTCGGCCTCCATCGGGGGGCAGACATCGGCGGTGAGAAGATCCACAGCCTCGCCGGACATCTGTTCTGCCCTGTCGAACAAATCCAGGTCCTCGAGGTATTCATAGCCTCCCCTGACCTGGCTGGCAAAGGAGCGTCGCTGCACGTCGCCGTGGCCGGCTGCAGTCGCCGTGAGGAAAATGCCCGTCTCCATCAGCTCCTGCTCTATGTAGGAACCCTCGGTGCTCAAGAACAGCTTTCTCTCACGCAGGGCATTCATGGAGGTGGTGGCGACACGAATCTCCTCCGCTTCCCGCAGCGCCTCATCCAGATCGAGCAGCAGGGACAGCCTATCCTCCATGTCCACCTCGAAGGGATCCTCATGGAAGGGGGTCCTGTAGGTGTCCTCTACCCCCTCCAGGGGCGAGAGCTGCACGGGATGTCGCTGCACGCGGGCACTGGCCCTGGCAATGCTGACTGCCCTCCTGGCAGTGCTGCGCAGTTCCTCCTCGTCGAGGGTGCTGCTGCTGGCAAACCCCCAGGCCCCCCCGACCAGAACCCTGACCCCAAAGCCCTCATCCTCCGAGGATGACAGCGAGAGCACCTGCCCGTTCCGGGTAGAAAGCGGCTCACTATATCTTTCAACCCTGCGCACATCCGCATAGCTGGCCCCCAGCTTCTCTGCCTCATCGATGGCTACTCTGAGCAATTCTCTCAAGGGATCCTCCTCTCGACAAATCGCACAAAAGATGAAGAGGCAGGCCTCTCATCCCCCGCCCGGTATCAGCTACCTATGATGAGATCCTCGATCTCCCGCGGGTAGTAGGTGATGAAATCCATGCCATCCGCGGTGACGACGATGGTGTCGGAGTGGCGGAATCCACCCAGCCCGGGAACGTATATGCCCGGCTCCACGGAGAAGACCATGCCTTCCTCGATCATAGTCTCGTCGCCGATGTCAAAAAAGGGCGCCTCGTGGCCCAGAAGTCCCAGGGCGTGGCCGGTGTGGTGTCTCCACGTCTCCATTATGTCATATTTGTGGTATACCTCCTGTACGGCCCGGTCAACTTCAGAACAGGGAATGCCCGGGCGGATGGTATCGAAGGCAACCTGCATCATCTCCATCATGTACTCGAAGTACTGCCTCTGGTCAGCCGAGGGCTCGCCCACGAACATGGTCCGCTCGAGCTCGCTTCCGTATCCGCCGACGCCCGCTCCAGCTCCAGTAACCAGGTTATCACCGGCTTTCATCACGGCATTTATGTTCACCGCGTGGGGGAGTGCAGAATTCGCCCCGATCTGGCCGCGGAAGCCCGCGCCTGCCCCTGCCCGCCCTCCCGTCGGCTGAAATCCGGGACCAAGGGTCTTCATCATCACCACCGTCGCCTCACCACTGGCCCTGAGGGAGACCTCGTTCTCAGTCCGGCCCGGAGCACAGTACTCCTGCAGCAGGGTGTGAGCCAGGTTGCCCCACCGGGCGCTTTCCCGGATCAGCTCGATCTCGGCAGAAGACTTGATCACGCGCATCTTCTCGATGACCTTTGGCTCCAGGGTGAGCTCGAGATCAGGCAGCAGTTCGGTCAGGCGGGGGCCGGCGTAACCCATGGGGCTGCCGTAGGCTGGACTCTCCGCCATCAGGTGAGCCTCCCCGAGGTCTCTGTCCCGGAGTTCACCGGCCAGGACCTCCATGGGATGGGTCAGACCGGGATACTCGGGGTAGGTGACGATATCGTCGAGGACAACGGCCGTCTCCGCGTGCTCAATCTCCAGGTGAGGTACGAACAGAAAAGACGGTCCCTCCGTCGGGATCACCAGGCATGCAGGACGCTCCGTCGGGATGAAGTGAAAACCTGTGAGATAGAATATGGACAGGGTGGAAAAGGTCAGGAATCCATCCATGTCACCCTCTGCGACCTTGCTCAGCAGTTCGCTCTGCCTTCCCTCCAGCTCCTCGGCTGAAATCTTGAGTTTCATCAGCAGTCCCCCTCCTCGAAGTTCTCCTGGTAATGCATTCTCCATCCGCACCACCAATCCTACCCCAGGGATGAAGATGATTGTCGGCGGGGCAGGATAAGATGACGAAAGGAGAAACACTCTTGTGAGTGCTTTCCGCTTTTCCCCGAGGCCCAACCGCGCCGGCGAAATCCAGTGGAGATCCTGGGGCCCTGTCAGCTTCAGTGAGGCACGGCAGAAGAACCGTCCGGTCCTTTTGTCGATATCTGCCGTGTGGTGCCACTGGTGTCACGTGATGGACGAGACCACCTATTCGGACGACGATGTCATCGCCCGCATCAATGAGGACTACATCCCCGTAAGAGTCGACCGTGATCGCCGGCCGGACGTCGATGCCCGCTACAACATGGGCGGATGGCCGACGGCGGTCTTTTTGACACCCGCGGGCCGGGTCATCACGGGAGGTACTTACACAGCACCCGAACAGATGACATCGCTGCTCAGGCGAGTGACCGGGACATACCGGGACAGGGCGTAAGAGATGGCCAGGGGCGATGC
>PWUC01000152.1 GCA_003562655.1 Clostridia bacterium | reverse complement strand
GTGTGTAGGGGGGATCTGACGTGCCGACACAGACATTCTTCAACCTGCCGGAGGACAAGCGCAGCAGGATCATTGAGGCGGCCATTGCCGAGTTCGCGGACAATCCCTTTGGAAATGCCAGCATCGCCAGGATCGTTGAGACTGCCGGGATCCCGAGGGGAAGCTTCTACCAGTATTTCGACGGCATCATGGACCTTTACAAGTACATCTTTCAGCTGACCGGCGAGAGAAAGATCCAGTACATGCACGGAGTCATTGCCAACCTCGAGCGGCTTCCCTTCTTCGAACTGATGAGGGAGCTTTACGCCGCGGGGTTCAGGTTTGCCGGCGAGCATCCGGGGTTGGCGGCAGTTGGCAATCGATTCTTCCAGGAAGACAGGGCATTTAGACAGGAGATTTTCGCCGAGATGGAGGATATGTCGAGGGGGTTTTACCAGCATGTTCTGGCCCTGGGCCGGGATAGGGGGGAGATCGATCCCGGGATCAACATCGAGGTCGCCTCCTTCATGATGTTCGTCCTGAACGTCGCCCTGGTCGATCACTTCCTGGAGCAGTCGACAGTCCGGGACGTCTTCGGCAATGTGGACGGGTTCATCGCCATGGCGGATCAGATGCTGCATATCCTCGAAAGCGGGATGGGCGCAGAGAGAACGGGCGCTGGATGTGAGGGTGTGAAGCCCTCAGACGGAGAGGAGCAGTCATGTTCCAGGTGAAGGATCTGACATTCAGGTATCCCGGCAACCCCGAAGACACCCTGCGAGGCCTCAACTTCGAGATCCAGGACGGTGAGATATTTGGGCTGCTGGGACCCAGCGGGGTGGGGAAGAGCACCACACAGAGAATCATGGTCAAACTCCTCGGCAACTACGGGGGCCAGGTGACCTTTGAGGGCAGGGACCTGAAATCCTACGACCGCGACTTCTACCAGGAGGTCGGTGTGGGCTTCGAGATGCCCGTGCATTTTTCCAAGCTCACGGCGAGCGAGAACATTGAATTCTTCAAGAAGCTCTACCGGGCAAGTGCAGATACCGATGACCTCATGAAGAGGATGGGTCTATACGAGGACAGGGACCGCAAGGTGAGCGAGTATTCCAAGGGCATGAAGATCCGGCTGAATTTCGTCCGGGCGATGCTGAACAGGCCCAGGGTGCTGTTTCTGGATGAGCCCACAATGGGCCTGGACCCGAGAAATGCCCGCATCATCAAGGACGTCATCAGGGAGTTCAGGGAGGACGGCGGGACGGTCCTGCTGACCACCCATCTCATGAACGATGTCGATGAACTGTGTGATCACGTGGCCTTCATGGTCGGTGGAAAGATCACGGAGATTGACACCCCGAAGGACCTGAAGGTCAAGCACGGCCAGAGAATCGTGGAGGTAGAGTACCGGGATGAAGACGGCGTGAAGAGGGCCTCCTTCGACATGGATGCCCTGGGGCAGGATGATGACTTCCTCGACATCATCCAGAACAGGGAACTGGTGACCATTCACTCCAAGGAGACCAACCTGGACGACATCTTCATCAAGGTGACAGGGGTGCAGGAGGTATGAGCAGCTTCGGGGTCCTGTTTGCGGGCGAACTGCAGCGCATGGCCAGGTACAGCATCTTCGGCGCCAGCATTCTGGTCGCTGGTCTCTGGGTCCTGGTCCTTCACTTCACCGAGGTGCAGGACATTGGCGCTATACTGCCGCTTCTGCTCTTCGTGGATGCAGTGTCTATGGCCATCATCCTCATCGGGGCGACCATCTTCTTTGAGAGGCAGGAGGGAACTCTCAAGACCCTCCTGGTGTCCCCGATCAGCAAGACGGAGTATGTACTGGCCAAGACCTCTGCGAACATCGTTTCCAGCCTGATGACCCTGGTGATCGTGTACTCGTATGCGTGGTTTTTTAGAGAAGTCAACCTGAGCTTTGCCGCCCTCCTGGGTGCAGTGGCGCTGATCGCCATCTTCCATTCGCTTGTCGGTTTTTACCTTTCCTACTACTCTGCGGACTTCACCGACCTGTTGATGGGGATGTTCAAGTACATGCTCATCTTCATGATTCCCGTCTTTTTTGAGCTGGCCGGGCTCATTAAGAACGAGGTTCTCACGAGGCTGATGTATGTGCTGCCGACCAGGGCTTCCATGACCCTGCTTCAGGCCTCAGGCGGCGGTATGGAGTTCTGGGAGGTCCTGTTCTCCGCGGTGTACCTGGTCGGTATTTCTGCGATTTTGCTCGCGACCGTGCTGAGGAAGTTCGACGAATTCGCCGTAAGGGAAAGTGGTGTCTGACGTGTATGTGACCTTTCTGACCAGTGAATTCAGGAAGTGGATGAGAGATCCCATGATGCGGTTCATGCTCTACTATCCCGTCGTCTTCGGCCTCATAGGCAGGTTCGTACTGCCCTGGGCGGCCGAGAGCAGCGGCTTCAGCCTGGACCATGTCGCCGATGTTGCCGTGGTGGCACTGACATTGATGACGCCCCAGGTGTTCGGAGCGCTCACGGGCTTTTCCATCCTCGATGATCGCGACGATAGCATTCTCACATCCATCAATGTAACACCACTGAGCATGCATCAGTTCCTGTCATTTCGGCTGGTTGTCGTCACCGCTCTGACCTTCATAGCCTGTACGTACGTGATGTGGTTTTCCGACATCGGCGGGATGCCCCTGTCCGGCATCCTGGCGGTCGCCCTCCTGGCCGCCCTGGCTGCCCCGATGACCGGGCTTCTGATCAACGCCTTCTCCGACAACAAGGTCCAGGGCTTCGCAGTCATGAAGGGGTTCGGGGTCCTGCTGCTGTTCCCCATTGCTGCCCTCTTCTTTTTGGATGCCAGGGAGCTCTGGTTCTCCTTTGCGCCCGGCTTCTGGCCGGCCAAGGCCATCAGCGGCCTGATCCGGGGAGAGGGGCTGCTGTATCTCAGCTATGGCCAGTACTACTTCATCGGGCTGGCCTACGTACTTGCACTCAATGTCTTCGTATACGGGCTGTTCCTGAGAAGGGCGAGGCTGTAGGTGCCAGATGGGGCCGGCAACTGCGGGGCAATACCTCCGGGCCCTGCGAAAAGGGCAGGGCCTCATCGGGCGCCGTCTTCAGTCTTGACCTCCCGGACATGCATCTGACCCCCGGGGTCCCGAAGGTACCGTGGGAGCCCGGGGGTCAGGCGGTCCTCTCTATGATCCCGACACCTCCCAGATCCGGTTTCCGGCTCACCAGACCGGGAAGGTGTTGACATCGATGCCCCACACAAAGGGGAGCCACAGATATGCAAACAGTGTGATCACGACCACGCCGACTATATTCAGCCACACGCCGGCCCTGACCATGTCGGGGATGGTCACGTAGCCGCTGCCGAAGATCACCGCGTTCGGGGGGGTGGCCACGGGCAGCATGAAGGCATAGGAGGCTGCCGTCGCGGCGGTGATCATCAGGGCAAAGGGATGAATCAGCATTGCGGTTGCCATGGCAGCCATGATGGGCATCATCATGGACGTGGTGGCCGTGTTGGAGGTGATCTCCGTCAGGTAGATGACCAGGGCCACCACGGCCAGCATGATCAGAAGCATGGGAGAGCCCTCCAGGGCTGAGAGCCGCATCCCGATCCAGTTTGCCAGGCCGGTCTCGGTGAAGCCCGCGGCGATGGAGAGGCCTCCGCCGAACAGAAGCAGGATCCCCCAGGGGATGTTGACCGCGGTCTTCCAGTCATTGAGGAAGATCCCCTTCTTTATG
>PWUC01000097.1 GCA_003562655.1 Clostridia bacterium | reverse complement strand
GTCGGACGGTCTGTGACATCAGGGAGGTTCTGTCCCTGGGGACGGGATCGATCCTCGAGATGGAAAAGCAGGCTGGTGAAGCCGTTGAGGTGTTGGTGAACGGCAAGTTGGTGGCCAGAGGTGAAGTCGTCGTGGTCGACGAGAACTTCGCCGTTCGCATGACGGAGATCGTCAGCGTCAGAGACCGATTGGAAAAGCTCCGCTGAGAGGAAGGTCAGAGAATGGAACTGGTGGTTTGGGTTGTGCTGGCCAGCGGGGTGGTGTTGACCCTGGTGCTTTTCACCATGCGACTCCTGCGCCACGCCATGGGGCGGTCGATGGGACACGGCCGCCTGCAGATAATCGAGGCCGTACCGGTGGGCAGGGGAACTCGGCTGGTACTCGTACGGATCGGAGATGAGCACCTGCTGCTCGGGGTCTCTGATTCCCGGGTGAGTACGATCACACGAGTGAGTGCTGACTGCATCACCGCCGAGGTGGACGGCGGGTTCGAAGGGGAGCCGACGGGCGGCTCGTTCGTTGACACTTTACGGCACATGATAGGGAGGTCCGACGGCAGCTGAGCGAGCAGGAATCGAGAGAGGACGGGGTGGAGTGGCTGCAACGTCAAAGTCTTTCCGGCGCCATGGGATAGTCCCAACGGCGGTTCTGATACTCATAATACTTCTGAGCGTGGCTCCAGAGTCGGCGGAGGCGCGGGAGCTGGCCCTACCGTCGGTGAACATAGATCTCAACGCCGACGAGGACGATCCGGGAGCCCTGGGCACGGGTATTCGCCTGCTCCTGGTTCTCACCGTCCTCGCTGTGGCACCGGCTCTGCTTCTCATGGTGACCTCGTTCACCAGGATCGTGATCGTGCTTTCCTTCGTCCGGAATGCTCTCGCCACCCAGCAGATGCCGCCCAACCAGGTGCTCATCGGGCTGGCCCTGTTCATGACTGTGTTCGTCATGACCCCGGTGTGGCAGCAGGTGTACGCCGACGCGTGGGTACCGCTGCAGAACGGCGAGGCTACCATGGAGGTGGCCTATGCACGGGCAACGGTTCCCGTTCGGGCCTTCATGCTCACCTACACCCGCGAGCGCGACCTCGAGCTGTTCCTCAGCTTCGCCGATTCCGAACCTCCTGACTCGCCCGATGATGTGCCGTTGTATGCCCTGGTGCCGGCCTTTGCCATCAGCGAGCTCAAGACCGCCTTCCAGATGGGGTTCTTGGTCTTTCTGCCCTTCATAGTCATTGACATGGTGGTGGCGAGCACGCTGATGTCCATGGGGATGCTCATGCTGCCTCCCATGATGATTTCGCTGCCTTTCAAGGTTCTGCTCTTCGTCATGGTGGACGGCTGGCACCTGGTCATGAAGTCGATACTGGATGGACTGGCTGGATGATCCGGGAGGAGGAGATGGACTGTGCCTGCAGAACTAGTGGTGTCCCTCGCCAGGCAGGCCCTTCTGACCGCCCTGCTGGTGGCGGGGCCGATGCTGGCGGCGGGCCTGGTGACCGGGCTGTTGGTGAGCGTCTTTCAGGCGACGACGCAGATAAGTGAGCAGACGCTGAGTTTTGTACCCAAGATCATCGCCATTTTTGCTGCGGTCATGATCTTCGGGCCGTGGATGATGAACGTGATGACGGGCTTCGCCGCGGAGATGCTGGGAAGCCTCTCCGAGTTCATACGCTGAACGGTGGGATACCCTTGATTATGGATGCGATGATACAGCCCGTCGAGCCCCTGGCCTTCTTCCTTGTCTTCATACGCATGGCCGGATTCTTCTTCCTGTTTCCCGTTTTTGCCAGGCCCTACTGCCCACCCCAGCTGGCTCTGTTCTTGGCTCTGGTGTGTGCCGCGCTGCTGATGCCGGTGATACCGGATCCTCAGCTCGGGCGTGTCTCGGATTGGGAGGCGGTGCTCTGCATACTTCGTGAGCTGGCCGTCGGGATCACCCTGGGGTTCTCCACTCTCATGATCCTCGTCGTCACCCACGTAGCCGGGCAGTTCGTGGATTTTCAGATGGGATTCTTCACCGCCAGCGAGGTGGATCCCATGCTCGGCATCCGTGTCCCGCTGGTGGGCAACCTGCTGTATCTGTTTTCCCTGGTGCTGTTTCTCAGCTTCAACGGGCACCATCACCTGCTGAGGGTGCTCTGTGAAAGCTATGCCCAGGTTCCCCTCGGAGCCCCCCTGTCCGGGGTCATTCTGCCGCACTTCATATCCCTGATGAGCTGGTTGTTCCGGGCGGCGCTGCAGATCAGCCTGCCCGTTTTGGCGTGTCTTTTTGTGACGGCGGTGGTGCTCGGCATTCTGTCGCGGGCCATGCCCCAGCTGAATCTATTCGTTCTCGGCATACCCCTCAGGATCGCCGTGGGGATGACCATGCTCCTGGCGATGACGTCGGTGTACGCGGGTTTCTTCCGGGAGAGCACCAGCGACCGCGTCACGGATCTATTCCGCCTGTTGAGGGTGTGGTGATGCAGATGGATCTCCAGCTGTTCGCACACCAGGACGGAGAGGAGCGCCGGGAGGATCCCACTCCTCGCAGGAGGCGCAAGGCCAGGCGGGAGGGGCAGGTATTGCAGAGCAAGGAGCTGGTCACCGCCGGCGCGTTGGTCTGCACCTTCGCCGCTCTCTGGGTAGCATTTCCCTTCATGGGTGAAAGAGTCCAGCGGCTTGCTACCGAGGCCCTGAGCCTCGGAGCGAATGACGACTGGGGGGCCCGCGAGGGGTATGACCTCCTGGTGACGAGTATGACCCAGGCGGCGGTCGTAACCGCCCCGGTCCTGGCTGCGGCGGTGGTAGCGGGGGTGGGGGTGACCCTGATGCAGACCGGAATAGTGTTCAGCACCAAACCGTTGAGCCCGGATCTGGGCAGGATCGATCCCATCAAGGGGGCTGCGCGGGTGTTTTCACTGAGGGCCATCGCCAATCTCATAAAGTCTCTTCTGAAGGTGACCGCGGTGGGATGGGTGGCATATGTAACCCTCGCCGGGCACATTGCGGAATTTCCCCTGTACCTTCATCTTCCCCTGTCGACGGCCCTGGCAAGAACGGCCGCCATACTGCAGGTGCTATTGCTGCGGTGCTTCCTGGTCTTCGTGGTGGTGGGGGCCGCAGACTTCGTGTACGAACGGAGCGAGCACGAGAAGAAGCTGAAGATGACCCGG
Source organism: Clostridia bacterium (assembly GCA_003562655.1). The sequence goes on along the minus strand of PWUC01000097.1, from coordinate 579 downwards.
CGCGAGTTGAAGGAGGAGCTCAAGGAATCGGAGGGAGACCCGCAGACTCACAGCCGGAGACGCAGCCTGCGACAACAGGTGGCGAGGCAGAGGATGATCACGGCGGTTCCCGGGGCCGACGTGGTCATCAGCAATCCGACCCACTTTGCCGTGGCCTTGCAGTACGAGTTCGGGGAGATGGACGCGCCCCTGGTGGTGGCGCGGGGGAGGGGACTCATGGCCCAGCGGATCCGGGAGGCGGCCGCCGAGCACGGCGTGCCGGTTGAGGAGAGGCCCCCCCTGGCGCGCGCCCTGTACGACATGAGCGAGGTCGGGCAGTACATACCCCCACAGCTCTACGAGGCGGTCGCAGAGGTGCTGGCGTACGTGTACAGGGCGCAGGGCCGCAGCACGATGGAAGGGGGCAGGAGACAGTGATGCAGGGTGAGGGAATCATGCGCGTGTTCATGAAATACAGCGACGTCGCGGTGGCGATGGTGGTGCTCCTGGTGGTGGCTGCGATGATCATTCCCATGCCTCCAGGCCTCCTCGACGTACTCCTCGTGTTCAATCTTACCTTTGCGATGGTGGTGGTGTTGG
>PWUC01000235.1 GCA_003562655.1 Clostridia bacterium | reverse complement strand
GGGTACGGGCCCATCCCGCGGGCGGGCCCTCACCGAAAAAGACAGGCCCGAAAAGCCGCGGGGAAAGGGAATAACAAGGGGGCGCTCTTCCAGGGCGTGATGATGCGTAGCCCGCCGGGATGCAGCACCGTAAATCACGTATCCACCGTCCCCGTCCGGTCGGTATACGGTGCCGGCCGAGGCGCGGGGTATCGATCAGGTGCTGAGGCTACCAGTTGCACCCACTCTAACCTGACGGGGCAGCTGCGGATGGTGATGCGGAGCATCCTCGAGGAGCCCCTACAGACCCCCTGACTCACGGAGCGGGGAGGCTGGATACTCACACCGCTACCCGGCTAGAAACAGTCTCACTGCATTCAGAAAGGGCTCCGGACTCAGTCTCCACACGTACGAAGTGTCCACCACGTTGGGGTTGTTGCACAGCTGGCATCCCTCAGCTGCCCCCAGGGCCTCCCCACGGTTGTACCCTTTCATGATCCGGGCGAAGTCCGTCTCCCTTATGTTCCCGTAGGGATTGTTCTTCCGGAAGCAGCTGGTCACGTCACCATCGGGGGTCACGGTGATGAACACCAGGGGAGCCCGGCAGGTGTAAGGTTTGCCCTCGAGCAGGTAGCGCTGAAGGTAGGTGCGGGAGTTGTTGATCGGGTAGTTCCTTTTCAGCCGGAGGAGTTGGGCCGCAGCCTCCCGCTGGCGCTCGCGTTGGGCGATGGCCTCCCGGTTCGACTGTCCCGTATCGAGCAGTGTGCCCTCCTTTGCAGGACACACGTAGAGGGAGACGCCGAGGGATACGGCCAGCCGGGCCATTTCTTCCATCAGGCCCTCGTTGCCTCTGTGAAGGAGGCAGTTGATGATGATCTTCTGCGGTGCCCTGAGCCTCCTGAGAATCTCGATGCCCTCCACGGCCCTCTCGAAGATGCCCTTCTTGCCCCTGAAGGAGTCGTGCCTCTCGCTGTCGGGATAATCGATCGATACTATCAGGGAGTCGATCTCCCCGGACAGTTCCCGGGCCCGATCAGGGAGGAGGTAGCCGTTGGTTATCACCGTGGTGATCAGGCCGGCATCCCTGGAGGTGCGACACAGCCGCGGGAGGTCTTCGCGGAGCAGCGGCTCTCCGCCCCAGATCGCGTTTGCGACCAACCCCGCGTCCCCGGCCCCCCGGTAGAGGGACTCGATCGTTTCGGTATCGAGCTCTTCCACGGTATTATCCCGCCATATGCACGTGGGACAACGGCAGTCGCAGCGTCCGGTCACCAGGTGAGAAAGGTGGATCGGCCCGCTCAGGCCGAGGCGGGTTGCGACCACCTTGGCAAAGAATCTCGCGGTTTTTCTGGTCTTTCTCCAGGTCACAGCGGCACGCCCTCTCCCTGACTGCTATGAAAGGTGTTCGGCATAAGGCATGCAAAATCCCTCCCCGTCAACCCATACCTGACGATCCACGATCAGCATCAGGGGGAGGTACGGAGGTGTGATCCTGTCGGTCGAGGGGCAGTGCCGGTTGACCGGGATCTCCCGGCGGTTCCTGGTCGGATTCCGCAGGAGAGCATCCGCCGCGCATGGAAGACGTGAATCAGGGAGTCTCAAAGTAGGGTGAGTTGAGAGCGTGCGGGAAGCTCATCCCAAGTCCCGGGGAGATGATGAATCATGACTGTGCCGAGACGGCGGGATTCGGTGTCTATAGCCCTGACCCTGGCACTCCTGCTGGTGATGGTCTCGTTTTTTCCCGGCTGCGGTGCTCCGGTCGCCGAGGACGAGGACATCGTTACCCAGATCACGGAGGAGGAGGAAGAGGCACCCGAGGAGGCTGAGGAACCCGAGGAAGAAGAACCGGAGGAGGCGGACGAACCGGAGGAGGAAGAAGAACCCGACCCGGAGGTAGAGGAACCCGAGACTGACCCGTCCGGGGATCCCCCGACCGACGAGCCCTCACCCGATGAAGAACTGGTGGTGCACTTCATCGACGTCGGCCAGGGAGATGCGGTCCTGATCGAGGCGGAGAACATGAACATCCTCATCGACGCCGGTACCCGGGGGGGCGGTGAGGTGGTGGTGGAGTACCTGGTCAGAAGAGGAATCAGGGAGCTGGACCTCGTCATAGGTACCCATCCCCACGCCGATCACATCGGGGGACTCATCGAGGTTTTCAAAAACTTCAGGGTGAGTCGGATAATCGACGCGGGCGTGCCCCATACCACGATCACCTTCGACGATTATCTCACCGAGATCGAAAAGCAGGTGGAGGCCGGTCACTGCACGTACGAAATCCCCGGGGAACAGGTGATCACCGACGGAGGCATGATCCTCACCGTCCTCGGCCCCGACCGGGACCTGGGTTCACTGAACGATAACTCCGTGGTATGCCGGGTGGACTTCGGCAATACCTCGTTCCTGTTCACGGGAGATGCGGAGCGGGCGGCGGAGGAGAGTCTCCTGCGCCGGGGTGTGCAGCTGGCGGCGTGCGTGCTCAAAGTCGGACATCACGGCAGCCGTACCTCGACGACCGCGGACTTCCTGGCTGCTGTCTCGCCGAAATACGCTGTCATCATGTGCGGAAAAGACAACCGGTACGGCCACCCCCACGAGGAGGTGCTTGCTCGACTGATGTCAGCCGATGTGGAGATATTCAGAACCGATGTTCACGGTACCGTGGTGTTCACCTCGGATGCAAAGGCAGTTACACCCTCAGAATATCGCTGAGAACACACTGCTGGGCGCCACAGCCACTGACTGGTCCACCGACCAGCAGCGTTTCCGGCGCGGTCGAGTAACCCACAGGACACAGTGTACATTGAAACGGCTGGGGTAGACGAGGGGGCTCAGAACTGGTTGACTATGCCCGCTGTGGGGGGCGAGCATGGACCCGATGATCGGACCCACCCACCGTTCCAGGAGTTGTTCCTACGATGCTCCCAGAACCCCCGTTGCCGCACTCCACGAGGTAGAGAATCAAGAATGATGATGGAGAGCACACCGATCACACTGGAGCCTGGCACCGTCTATGCCTTGGCATCTGCAAGGATAGATGGCTCGGGTAGCTGACCGCGATTGAGGCGCATCCTCGCATACAGAGCGCTACCTGTAGGCCGGCTCTGGGCCCCGAGCTGGCGGTGCGGCGGCTGAGACCGAGAACGTGGTAGGTGTCCTCGGCGGCCAGGAAATGGTCATCTGGTGCCTACGACTTCCGCGCCCACGAAAGTCACCCCGGTACCGGTTCACCCTGATCACCGTCCAGAGGCAGCGGCAGTATCGACTAGGCTTGAATCCGTCCCCAGGGCCCAGATCCAGGCGGACTTCTTCGTGGGTTTGTCCATGGTATGGCTCACCCTGGAGTGGCAATCCGTGCCCCGCAATGAGAACGGCCCTGCGGTGGATGCCGGCTGCATCTGTTCACAGCTCCCGCCTGCGGAGACGGAATGGTGCCGCCGGGGCACGACATCACCCCGGCCGCACCATCCCCGGCGGTCACTGCAGCCGGCGCCGCAGCTGCTCCAGCAGGTAGCGCATCTCGTACTTCTGCTTCTGCCTTGTGGTGCCGTGGGTGAACTCCCCAGGTTCAGTTATCATCCCGGCATCCCGCATGTCCCGGTACGCCCCGTACAGGGTCTCCTCGATGTCCCGGATTCCCGCGATGATGGCATCGATGACCTCCAGGGGCGTGATCAGCAGTGTCTCCCCGGTGGCATCCTGGGCCAGTTTGATCAGATCTCGGAGGACCTTAATCTTGTCTGCCTCGCTGGCGGCGCTCTCTT
>PWUC01000262.1 GCA_003562655.1 Clostridia bacterium | reverse complement strand
GGCAATCGCCTCTCCCGGTAAACGTATCACAGATATGCGTCCCTGATAACCCTCGACCCCGGCCTGGCTGGGGCCAAAATGCGCACCGCCCTGCCACCGGATAAAAGTGAGCTGACAACGGGCTGGGGGTGTGACCGGGTGAGAGGCAATGCACGGAGGGTTTTTCTCCAGACACCGCACCGGGCGGCCGAACCGAAGAGGACCGGGGTGCTGCTCTCTGCACGGGTGGACACCAGTGGCGTTGCTGACCGTCACATGAGATCGGTCAAAAGAGCAGCTAGACCGTTTCTCCGGGAGCTTCCTCGCCCGTCTCCTGTACTTCAGCAGAAAGCAGACCATCTGCCTGTCCCTGACCTGCTCTCGCACGTGATCGTCGCACCAGGAGCTTCAAGGATATGAGCTCCTCATCGTCTTCATCTCGCACGTAATCGTCATACGCATCGGTAAACAGGCACGCCAGGGCCGATCTGCTGCGGTAGGCAGCCCGGGCTATAGCGTGAGTACCCATGGGGTTGGTCATCAGGAAGAACACGGCGATGACCAGAAGCTTGAGGGCTATGACCAGCGACCACTCGATGATGGCCACACCCGCCAGGATGAGCAGGTTGCCCGCAGTCACTCCCTTGGTGCCGGCGTGATAGCGGGTGTATACGTCGGGAAAGCGCAGCATCCCCAGCACGGCCACCAGGCAGAATCCCATTCCCCAGAAAATCAGCATGTATGCGATGGTGTCCAGTGTCTCCATCATTTGTGCAACTCCCTGTGCTCCAGGTACTTGGCCATTATCATGACGTCGGCAAACAGAAGTGCAGCGTACACCAGCACGATGTCAAAGAACAACGAGAAGCGGAAATGGGTGGCCAGAAGAACCATCACCATGGCCACGAGCAGACCCGTAACATCTAGAGCCGCCATTCTGTCCGGCACCGTGGGACCGATCAGAATCCGGTAGAAGCAGGCCAGACTGGCCAGCGACATGATTACGGCAGCAGTGATTATCATTCAAATATCCTCCTCAACCATGCCTCCATCGCGACGATGACGGTCCGATCCTCGACTTTGTCACCAGCGTCGATGCAGTGCACGTAGTAGCAGTTTTCCGTCTCATCAAAATCCATAGTCAGCGTTCCCGGACTGAGGGTGATCAGGTTGGCCAGGATGACGATGGCCGTCTTGTTGCGCAGCCTGGTGGGAACGCGCACGATCCCCGGATGCATGGTGGGGCGGATCTCCAGTGCATGCCCAGCCACGTTCAGTGCCCCCGAGTAGACCTCGCGCATGAACACCGGAATGAACAGGACAGCCAACCCCAGCCGTCTCAGCAGGTCGGTTACTCCAAAGGGCTGGGGGGCGGCATCCTGACGCCACCACCTGTCCGTCCTCTCGAGCCTGGTGCCGATGGTGATGGCGAACGCCACCACGACCAGCCCCAGCATCACGTTCATCAGTGTGACACCCCCGGCGAGGGCAAGCCACACAACCAGCAGAACCAGGACGCGAAAACATCTCGCTATCATGAACCCAACCCCCCATCATCTGCGCATGCAAATCACCAGAAGAGTATGATCATACCCAACGCGGCGAAGGCCACCACCAGAAGCTGAACGTCCTCACCCTCACGGCGGTACATCAGGGAACTGCTGACCGCGACGACTCTCTCGACAGCCCTCGATATCAGGCGCTCCGGCTCCAGCGCTCCCCAGCGACCGAAGGCATCAATGAGGCCGCGCATCAGGAAGAACGCCCCCACCCCCCCGACGACGACCGCGATACTCTTCAGGATCTTCATCGGCTCGTAGACCAGCATAAAGGTGGAACCTGGCAGGAACGAAGCCGCCAAACCGTAGGCGATTCCGGAAAACAGGCACAAAAAGGCCAGGTAGATCATGGGGAGCTGCATTGTGACCGGAACCTCCCGCACCGTCGGGGCTTTGGCTGCCTCACCGCCCAGGAATGTGTACCAGATGAACTTGGAAAAGGACATCGTCGTGCCGATTGCAGCGATCAGCAGCATGATTTTCAGCAGCGGATGATCGCCGACGGCAGCATCGAGCATCGCCTTACTGACAAATCCATTGAACGGCGGCATGCCGGAAATGGACAGGGATGCGACTACTCCGCAGACGAAAGTGATGGGCATGCTGCGCGCCAGTCCACCCAGACGTTTCGCATTCTCTGTCTTCGCCCGGTACCACACTGAACCCGCCACCATGAACAGCAGGGTCTTGTACATTACGTTGTTGAACAGGTGCAGTGTTCCGGCGTCGGTACCGACGGCGGTTCCCAGGGCGACCCCGGCCATCATGTAACCGACCTGACTGACCATGTGAAAGGAGAGAAGGCGCCGCAGGTTCTTCTGGGCCAGGGCCATGATCACACCGAAGACGGCCATTGCGCCACCCATGTACGCAATCGGAATCGTCCCGCCCAGTATGCGGGCGACGCTGTACACTCCCACCTTGGTGGTGAAGGCAGAAAGAATAACCGCCGAGGCCGGCATGGCGTTGGAGTACGCGTCCGGAACCCACACGTGCAGGGGAAGCATTGTGCCCTTGACGGCACAGGCCAGAATGAAGAACGGAAGCGCCCCGACCACGGGCGCACTGAAGGCCATCTGCCCCGACACCACATACTGTATGATGACGGCAAACAGCAGACTGACGCCGGCCAGCACGTGAAGCAGCAGGTAACGGAAGCCCGCCTCGAAGCTACTGGCCCGACCATCGTACACCACGAGGATGCTTGAAGACACCATCATGAGCTCCCAGAAGACCAGAAAGGAGAAGAAGTCTCCGGCGGCCACGCAGCCGGCCGAAACGGAGATGAAAACGGCAGAAAGCAGCGTGTGCCTTATGTCTCTGGTCATGGCATGGGCATAGGCGAGTGCACCAAGCCCGGCCACGGCAAAGGCCAGGAGGAAGGTTCGATTGAGGGCATCTATTGAGATCAGCGTTACCTCGAACCCCATGAAGACAAATGTTGCGCCGTCCATTGAATTGCGCCTCCAGTTCAGTTGTCAGCTGGGCTAGCTGACAAAACGCATCAGCCCATCAAGGATGCGAGGCGCGGCGGGAAACAGCGCCACGCAGATGACTGCGGCAGCCACGACGGAAACACTCCCCCACAGTATCCCTTCCTGGGTCCACCCGCGTTCAGCCACATCCTCCGCCGACATGTACAGGACCCGATATATGCGCCCGTAGTAAGTGGCCGCAGCAATGGTCCCGGCGGCCATTAGAAGCCCATATACCAACAGATCGGCCCTGATCATAGCAGTGACCAGCATCCACTTGCTGACGAAGGCACCGAGGGGAGGCACGCCTATGAGAGCCAGAGTGCTGATGAGAAACACCATGCCACCAAAGGGGCTGCTGACGCCGCGACCCTGCAGTTGGGTGACAACACTGCGATCACGATCTCCGCGGGTCAACATTCCGAGGGAGAAGAAGGCACTCACCTTCATGATGAGATGGTTGACGGCGTGAAGTATCACCGCGATCAACGCAAGGGGTGTGCCGATCCCCAATCCCAGCAGCATATAACCGGTATGCGCGATGCTGGAATACCCGAGGATGCGGCGCACATCCGTCTGCCCCAGGGCCATGAAATGACCGAAGACCACTGAGGTCGTGCCGAGGGCCAGTAGAATGCCCTGCCACCTCTGATCGCCGGCGGCGGCCTGGAAAAGGAACATGAATCGAATCAAAATATACAGAGGCACCTTATGAGCGACCCCGGAGAGCAGGGCCGCCACGGGAGAGACCGATTCCCCGTAGGTCGCCGGCAGCCAGGCGTGAAGCGGCACCACCGCCAGCTTCACACCCACCCCGACCAAAAAGAGACCGGCCGATACCTTCAGGACTACCGGATCGAACAGGTCCAGTGAGGCGGCGATCTGGCCGATGTTGAGGGTCCCGGTCGCCCCGTAGATAAAGGCGATGGCAAGAAGAATGAACAGGCTCGACAGTATGGTGAATATCATATACCTGATCGCCGCCACAACGGCGCCGTACCTGCGTCCGAAGGCCACCAGCGCAAATCCCGTGAGGGCGATGATCTCGATGGCCACGTAAAGGTTGAAGAGGTCGCCGGTGAGAACAGCCATGGTCAAACCCGCTGAGAATACGAACAGGAGCAGAAAGTACTTGCTCTCACTCTTCTGAACGAAGCCCAGAGAATACCAGCTTACCAGGACTGCACCCAGGGCGATCAGGGCGGCAAATGTCGCCCCCAACCAGTCGACATAAAGAACTATGCCCACCTCGGGGCCCCAGCCTCCCAGCCTGTACTGCAGGCTCCCCTCCTGAAATACCCTCAGAAGCAACAGGATGCCCAGGGCCAGATGCGATGAGGCCACAACTGCCACCACCGCGTTGCGGAGCCGATAGGAAATCAAATCCACAAGTGGTATCATGAAGGCACAGACCAGAGGAACTATGATGGTCAATACCGGCAGGTGCATCACTGTTCTGCTCTCCTCATCCGGTCAATCTGCACGGTGCCGCTGTCTCTGTACAGACGGATGATAAGGCTCAACATGAATCCGGTGGTCCCGGCTCCGATCACGATGGCAGTCAGGCACAATGCGTGAGGGATCGGATCAACCATGGAAGATACGACTCCCTCAATGATGATCGGCGGTCTGCCCTCGGGAAACGCAGCCAGCGAGATCAGAAAGAGAAGTACTGCGGCTTCCATGATAATGAACCCCATCGCGATCTTGATGAGATTCTTCTCCGTCATAACGCAATAGAAGCCGAGGCAGAATAGGTATAAGACCACGAAATGAGCCACCTGCATCACGCACTCACATCTCCCTCTTGTCCCTCTTTGCCATGGTCACGAACATCACCGCCAGGCCGGCTCCGACCTTGATTCCGATGGCCAGATTCAGGTACGGTATACCTCCCGCGCTGAACACGTCACCGGGAGATCCTCCTCCAAAACCGGCCGCCAGATTGCTGAGAAACTCCCTGCCCACCAGGAAGCTCACCGCAGCCACCGCCACAAACAGGATGACCCCGCTGCTTTCCGCCAGCATCTTGGCGAAGACGCTCATGACGTTTTCCTCAACCTCAACTCCGTAAATTAGGGTGGCGAGTATGGCCCATGAGGCCAGGATCACCCCGCCCTGAAACCCGCCGCCGGGGGAGATATGTCCGTGAAATATGATGTAAAAGCCCAGAAGAATCATAAAGGGCGTCAGGGTGTTCATGCCTCCCTTGGCCAGGGAGGACAGGCCCCTCTTGGAAAGCACCAGCGTCTCCTCGTAGAAGATCAGGACAACCCCGGCCACCGCCGCAAATATCACTGTGGCCTCACCCAGGGTGTCAAAACCACGGTAATCAAACAGGACGGCGGTCACCAGGTTCACTGCTCCGGTCTCGCGAAGACCGGACTCCAGGATGTGTCCACTGGGTCCGGGGTACTCCATGCGCTCTGCCGCCTCCGGAAGCACATACATCGCAGACGCCAGCAGCACCGCGAACACAATCAAGAATCCCAGCGCGGCCGCCTTGCCCAGGGTCAATGGTCTCCCCCCTGTGTTCTGCTGATGGTAACCAAAAACAGGGCCGTCGTCAGACCAGCCCCCACGACCGCTTCCGCCATGGCGACATCGGGGGCCTGGTGAATGAGAAATATCGCGGCAAGGGTCACGCTGAACACCGAGAGGGAGATTACTGAGTTAATCACTCGCCTGAAGAAGACGGCGGACGTACCGGAGATGATCAACAGAGCAAATAGAACTGAAGCGAGGATTGTCTCAGCCACGCGCTTCCCTCCGTCTGCCGCGTCGGCGCCGAGATCTTGCCGCTGTGACCTGCATGAAGGTCACCTCTGCAGGAGCGCCGTCCCGATGCGTCCCGTCCAAGCCCCCGACGAGTTGAAACATGCGGGCATCCAGTGCCGAAGATCACACCTGGCCTCTGTCAAACTGCCGACGCGCTTATTTGTGCCGCTGAATCCCATCCCTCGGTCTCAAGGCTACCCATCGATTTGCCCTTCACCTGCAGTAACCGCTACTAGTATGCCTCCTTACGGTTAGCAAGGTCAAGTGGCGGTCCTGGCAGCCGCAGGGATGCCATTTTCTTCAGTACTACCTCCGGGAAACTGCCTGAATCTGCGCTGACAACAACTGCTAGACGGCACCAGCTGCCCGACATCTTGCCGGGGAGTCCACTGTCATGATTGCCCGGCTGTTGGCAGACGGGCAGAGAAGAAGCGCCGGTCAAACGGCACCGCATTCCCGCTGCACTGCTGCTCACTGGCAGGTGCCAGTGGCATCGCCGGGCGGGGGCTACTCGCCCCTTCTCCTGCAGTAGATGGACGCCGCGAACCCGAATTGCAGAGTTCGACGCCTCAACAGTGTTTGAAGCCCTTTCTCTCCCCACAGGTACTGCACCAGCAGGGCCGCCTCATCCATCGAGGGAAAGCGCCAGTGCGAATTGATGACCAGGCTTGAGAAGCCGTGCTTCTGAAACCACTGGCCCCACTGCAGGCAGGCGAACTCCGCATCGGACCACAGCTCGGACAGCTCATCGCCTCCCCGGTTCTGCACCACACAGAGCGTGCCTCCCGGTCTCAGGATCCGCTCACATTCGGCGAGTCCCTCCTCAGCACCCGGTCCAAAGAAATAGGCCCAGAAGGCATAGATTGCATCAAGCGACCCGGTGGCAAGGGGAAGATCAGTCACATCAGCGTGTAGGACACAGAGCGAAGAGCGGGCCTCTGAGGCCCGCTCCCTGGTCCTTTCAACCATCCTCTGATCGGCATCCACAGCCACCACAGCCTCGGCGTCCCGGGCCATGAACAGGGCCTGATCGCCCCGTCCGCAACCGATGTCCATGACCAGCCGTCTATCCCACGGACACAGCGACCGGACCCCGGCCAGGATCCGTCCCTCCGGGTCCACACTCTCGCACATGATGTCGTATAGATCCGCTCTGTGGGCGCCCCAGAACTCGATCAATCCCATCTGCACCACCGGCCCTCATCTCAACTGCCCGACAGTCTGAAAGCAAGCCGGGAATGGCGCTCGTCGACGGAGTTGTTGTTGATGGCGATGCTCAGGGCTCTCCACTGTCCCACCAGCACCAGCAGGTTCTCCGCCCGTGTGACCGCAGTATAGAGGAGGTTGCGCTGCAGCATGACGTACTGGCTGGTGGACACAACTGCCACGACCACGGGGAATTCACTTCCCTGGGCCTTGTGCACCGTGGTGGCGTAGGCCAGGCCGAGCTCATTCAACTCGCTCTGCCCGTACAGGACGCGTTCGCCGTCAAAATCAATGGCCAGCGTTCGCTCATCGACCAGACCGTCGTCGGGCGAGATCACATCCCTGATGACCCCCAGGTTCCCGTTGAAAATACCCGCCTGCCCCTTTTCGTAGTTGTTGCGCAGACACATGACCTTGTCGCCCTCGCGGTAGGTTATGCCGCCCCGGCTAATCTCTCCCTTTGTGGCAGCAGGGGGATTCATCATTTTCTGAATCTCATTGTTGATGTTGGTCACGCCAGAGGCACCCCGGTGCATGGGACTGAGCACCTGTATGTTCTCGATGCAGTAGCGGCCGTTCCGCGTCAGACGCGCCACCAGCTGCACCACGTGCTCGCAGATCTCCTCCGGCGTATCCCGCGAGACGAAGAAACTGTCACCGCCGCCGGCGAATACCGGGGGCTCGCCGCTGTTGATCCGGTGAGCGTTTATGACGATATCCGAAACCTCTTCCTGCCTGAAGATCTTCTCCAGGCGGACCACAGGGAGAAGCTCCGATCTGACGAGATCGCGCAGGAAGTTCCCGGGGCCCACAGAGGGAAGCTGGTCAGCATCGCCCACCAGGATCAGACGCATTGTGGGTCCCACCGCCTCCATGAGGTGATAGGCCAGCTCAATATCCACCATGGAACTCTCATCGACGATGAGAACATCGCCCTCGAGGGGATCCTCGGCGTCGTGCCGAAAGACTGGCCGCCCCTCCACGAAGGAATACCCCAGAAGTCGATGCACGGTGTGAGCCGGGTGGCCCGTAACCTCGCCCAGCTTCCTGGCAGCCCGACCGGTAGGTGCCGCCAGCAGTACCCTCAGCCCCCCTCCCAGGGATTCCGCCACCTCCATTATGCCCCGCACGATCGTAGTCTTGCCCGTGCCCGGGCCGCCGGTGATGACCATCACCCCGGCCCGAAAGGCCTGGCGCACGGCCTCTTCCTGCTCGGGAGCATATGCCATGCCCAGCCTGCTCTGCACCCGCTCCAGGATCCGGTCCATCACCGGGGGATCGGGAACTGCCATGGCTTCCTGCCGGTGCACCTGCAGCAGGCGCCGGGCAACCTGACTCTCGCACCGGTGATACTTGAGCAGATATGCGGCCCCATCCTCCACCCGAATGATCCCATCCCCCTCGGCATCGCCCACAGCCCCGGCGATCTCATCGAGAGAGGGATACCCTGCCTCACCATCCGTTCCCGTCGAGATGTCCTCCAGCAGCCGGTAGATGCTGTCGCACAGCTCGTCCCTGGGGAGGAACGTGTGCCCGGCTCGCTCGGCCGCCTGCTGAAGAGTATAGGTGATGGCTGCCCGCAGTCTCTGTGGAGATCGAGGATCAACGCCGCTGGCGCGGGCGATCTCATCGGCGCGGCGGAAACCGATGCCGAAGATGTCCCGGGTCAACCGATAGGGGTTGTTGTTGACGACACCAATGGTCTCCTCACCGTATTCCCGATAGAGGCGGACCGCCATGTTCGCGCTCAGACCCAGGCCCGTCAGGTAGGTCACGACCTCCTGCAGGTTCCTGTGCTCATTGAAAGATTGCACCAGCCGTTCCTTCTTGACCTCAGCGATGCCGGGCACCTCCAGCAGACGGTGGGGCTCGGCTGAAATCACATCGAAGGTCTTCTCACCGAAGCGGTCCACGATTCTCTTGGCCATCTTCGGACCGATCCCGGCGATGAGGCCGCTCGAAAGATAGGCGATCATGCCCCGTATCGTTCGGGGCGGCCGGGGATAGTGGTCGTCGGCCCGAAACTGCTCCCCGTATTGAGGATGCACGTCCCACCTGCCCTGGAAGTCGTACTCCAGCCCCTCCTCGATCTGCTCAAACTCCCCGACCACCGTGGCCGGGCCGGCATCCGTCTCCACCAGCAGGACCTTCCATGCAGAGTCAGCTGCCGCGAACCGTATGCGCAGAACCCTGGCTGATAGAGATCGTTCTTTTCCCGATTCGCTCCTCATCGACATGCCCCCGCAGGCAGCAGCAGGGTACCTCCTTCTCTGGCTTCTAGCTGGCCCATCGGTACCAATTCTTCCTGTTCACGTGCAGTTCCTGCCAGACTGCAGCACTCAGCAGGATCTTGTACCCCCAATACCGAATGCTTTTAGAGCGGATCCGGCTCATCCAGGGCAGTTCCGAACACCATAGGGAGGTGAAACCGGCGGCCCCCGCCAATCCCGATGACAAAAAGGCAGCTCCGCCAATGGGCAACCGTAGTGATCCTCTTCCTCATCGTCAGTGGCATATCATATGCCTGCAACCACCTGGTAAAGCTCACCTGGCATCAGCTCATCAGCTATGATACCCCATACTCCTTAGAGCCCGTCACCCTTCGAACGGATCACGCTGCGTCTGCCAGGGTTGTACTGGTCATCATCGACTCCCTCAGAAAAGATGCCACTCGGCACATGCGATCCTGGCACCATCTCGAGGAGCAGGGCAGCTCCTGGGACCTTCAGGCCGCGTTGCCATCACAGAACCTCCCCGCCTGGGCAACACTGATGACGGGAACCGATCCCCACGTACACGGCACGGCTACGGGCTTTCACACCCGCCCTCTGCCGGTGGACGACATGTTCTCCGCGGCGAAAAGATCCCAATACACCACCGTCTTCGCGGGAAACCGCGACTGGGAGATTCTCTTTGGCGGGGGAGTCGACCGGGGCCGATATCAGTTCGCACCGCAGACGGAGGACCGGGGCCCAGACCAGGACTGGGATTCCCTCGAGTTCATACTGACGGAACTGGACTCGGCCACCGAGGGTTTCTTTGTGTTGAACCTGACCACCCTGAACCAGGTGGCTCTGACCTCCGGGGCCATCATCAGAGAGGATCCGAAGACGCCGTACATGCACAGGATCGGCGAATACGATGAAATGCTCGAAAGCCTCCTGAGGGCCCTGGACCTGTCCTCCGACTCCATACTGGTGGTCAGCTCCCACGGGACGACAACCAGGGGAGCCTTTGGTGGACCGGAACCCGATGTCACCGACGTCGCTGCCGTCGCAGCCGGCGGGGGGATCGCCCCCGGCACCACAGCCAGTGCCCACGCGAGGGACGTGGCGCCGACCGTGGCGGTCCTGTTGGGATCCGGCTTCCCGGCCCACAGCACCGGGCTCCCCGTGACCGCTGCGCTGGAGTTGACCGAGGATGAAACATCCGAATTGATCGCCAGCGCTCTGGCCAGCCAGCTCCCATTCTACCAGGAGACGCTGGCTCTTCTGGGCTCCGATGTACATCTTCCTCACCCGGATGCATCGGAGGACTCCCCGGAAGAAGTGGCCACATCATACCGGGATGCAAAGGCTCTGGCCATCACATCGCGGCTGAATGAGCAGCGCCGGGGTCGCCTTCCGATCCTGGCCCTGGTGATCGTCACCGGCCTGGCGGGATCGGCGCTTCTGTGGCACAGCAGATACCGGCGCACAATGCTCCTCGGGTTGCCGCTGATGCTGCTGACCGGTTTCGGAATAATGTACTCCATGGGAGCCAGGTTTTCCCTGACCGACATCAGGACGGCCATCTACTTCTCTTTGTGGTATCGCGGGCTGAGAGCCCAGGGCTTCCTCACCGCCATCGCCCTGGGGATGATGTCAGGCCTGGTCATCGCCCGTCGGGGCAACTACACCCGGCCACAGCTGTTCGAAGGAACCCTTCACACTCTGGCAACAAGCATGATAGCATTGTTGCTGTTCGCTGGAACCTATTTGTACCTTTACGGTTATGAAATAAACTGGGCGCTGCCATCACAGCCTCTTTGGATCGCAAACTACGCCGCCATCATATTCGTTGTGACCATGGGTCAGGCGGCAATACTGGCCCTCGGCATGAGCTGGCTGGGAGCAATTCTGACGGTGCACTGGTGGCTGGACTGAGGTAAAGACGGCGCAACTGCCGAATGGAGTGGCTCTGAAGTGCTTGAATTTGCCGGTATAGCCGCGGCTTTCGCTGTCATTATGATGCTCATCAAGATGAAGGTCCCCCTGGCCCTGGCAATGATATCTGCATCCCTGATCGTCCTTGTGGCATCGGGAAAAGATCTCCCCTTCATACTGAACCTTTTCGGTGCAACGATCATTGACAGCGATACTGTAGATCTGGCCCTCATCGTGGCCACGATCACCGCCCTGGCAGCCCTCATGAATCGATACAGCTTCTTCGATAAGATGGTCGCGGCCCTCGGCGCCATGCTCAGAGATGATCGGCTAACCCTGATGTTAGTACCCGGCCTGATCGGATCCATGCCGATGGTCGGGGGTGCAATCGTATCGGCACCCATCGTCGATAACCTCGGGGAGCGCATGGACCTGTCAGCAAGGAGGCGTTCGGCTGCCAATTTGATATTCCGCCACAGCTGGTATTTCGTCTTCCCCTTTATGCCCACCTTTATCCTGGCCGCACGGCTGGCAGAGGTCAGCATCGTGCAGATGTTGTGGATCCAGTGGCCCCTGGCGGCGGCCATGCTCGGCGCCGGTTATTATTTCCTCCTGCTGCGCAGAGATGACCGCGAGAATGTGGCCCTGAAACCTGCAACAGGCGACGGGGGCGGTTCCACACGGAGCTTTCTGTTGCATTCGTCTCCGATTCTTCTCAGTCTGATCCTTCACCTGGGATTCGCGGTCCACCTTGCCCTGTCCCTACTGCTGGGCATGGCACTGGTCGTGACTCTCCTCACACTCTCCAGGAACCAGGACGACTTTGCCCTGGGCTCGGTTCCTCTTCAGATCATCCGTGATATCGACTATCCGATAGCAGGGGCAATGGTCGGGATCATGATCTTCCGGGCCAGCGTAGATCAGACCACTGCCTTTGGCGATCTGATGACGACCATGGTCCAGGCCGGCCTGCCGCTCTTTGTGATCACGGCGGGCCTGGCGGGCATCGTGGGATTCATCTCGGCTTCGCACACCAGCACCGTGGCGGTGGTCTTCCCCGTCGTGGCGCCCATAGCGGTGGCCATGGGGAAGAGCACACTGATCTATGTGATGCTGACCTACTGCTTTGCCCTGGCATTCTACCTGATCTCTCCACTTCATCTTTGCCAGATCCTGACGAACCGCTACTTCAATGTCTCCTTCGGCGAGGTGGCGAGGGTCTGCCTCCCGGTGATCATTGCGGTGGCAGTTGCGGCCCTGGGGGTGGGAATGCTTCACGGGGGATTGTGAGGATCACTGCGCGGTGATCAGGTCTCTCAGCTGGTCAAGGGTCACGGCACCGATCCCCGAAACCTCGATCAGCTCCTCGACAGAATGGAAACCGCCATGACGCTGCCGGTACTCGATGATCCTCTCGGCCAGGACGGGGCCGATTCCGGGCAGTTCCTGGAGCCGCTCCGCGGAGCTGCTGTTGATGTCGATCCGTCCATCACCGGACTCCCTGCTCATAGGCGCACCCGGTATGGCAATCCTCTGTCCATCGCGGAGCTCTTCCGTCAAATTCAAGTCAGCGGTGACTGCTTCGCCCAAGATGCCTCCCGCGTGCTCCAGCAGCATGAACAGACGGGTCCCCGGCTGCACCCTGTAGACACCCGGCTGCCGGACCTGCCCCTCTATCTGCACCCAGATGCCCTCCTGGTCAATGATGAAGACAGCTTCATCGAAGGAAGGGTCCGTTCCCGGGGCGACCTCCGGCCCATCGCCGTCCCCGGGTGTCAGGACCACCCGATGGGGAGGGGGACCGGTGAGGGCGAAGTACAGGGAGGGACTATTGACCATGATCCGCCAGCTGAAGGCCAGCGTCATGATCACCAGCAAAAGAACCAGTATTCTCAATTCTCCCGCAGACAGATTCAACCGGGGCATATTCCATATATTGGACATGCCGAGAGAGATTCCTGCCACTTATTCCTACTTCTTTTTCTTTTTCTTCTTTTGCTCAGAGATAGACCGCCGAAGGAGCATGCGGATCACCAGATAGGGAATCTGAATCAGGGCGAGGTAGATCGCAATGGGTATCGCGGGCCCACCATCCCAGACCGTGTGCATGAGCCACATCCCCCCGGCCACAACAGCCAGAACGAAAGAGTAGTGGCCTGCCACCAGGCATTCCTGGTGCATCCGGGCCGCCTCCTTATCTGTCAGTTCATCCTTCTTGTCGGGACCGACAGTCCCCACCGTGAGGATCATGATCCCGACCAGGCTGGCGACGAAGGTCTGATCCAGAGCCCCACGGATCAGGCCGATGCTCGTCGCACCCACAAAGATGATCGCTCCCAACCAGAGAAAGATCACATCAACATTGAATAGCACAGAATGAGCTCCCTCCCATAAGAGATGAAGACCTATCTTGTATCTTTCTATTTCTGTACAGAAAAGCCTCCATAGGTGATACGAACAGCCGTGCCCCGCCCTCGCAGAGTACACCAGACTGACCCCTCTTGTGGATGGTAGATCCGGGGACCCCGCGTCAATGCTTCTGATTCGACGCGGGGTCCAAAGGCATGAAGGCGGGGATCCAGGACTGAAAGCCGGGCAGTGAGGACCGGCAAACCACCGAACTGCAGCAGCGAAGCCCCGCTCCTGCGCCCACCGGATGCGCGCTGTGAGGATAAAGATCTCACTATCACAGTCCTTGCCCCGGAAGCTGGGGCGTTATAGACTGTTTGTGTGCGGTGCAACGACTGATATGCGTACAATGAGAG
>PWUC01000147.1 GCA_003562655.1 Clostridia bacterium | reverse complement strand
CAGACCACTGCGCAGCAGGGTCGCCAGGGTCGCCGTCATGTGGTTCAACGACATCTTCCACTGCAACTCGCCCATGACCGGGACCTTCAGGTAGGTGCGATCATACCACAGGCGCACACTGTCGACCTTCATCGCCCTGGCCCACCCGAAGTAGCTGCCAAGGGCCAACAGGACCAGGAGGATCCACCATCGGCCGGCAAAATCGGCCACGGTCAAAACGGCCATCGTGGGCCACGGCAGCTCCATGTCCAACGTGAAGAACAGGTCGACGAAGTAGGGGAACACGTAGACGACCATGAAAAGGACCACGGTCGCAGCCACCAGGATCACGGCCTTGGGATAGACCAGAGCGGAACGAACCTTCTGCGCCAGCCAGACCTCCCGGTCGTAGTGATCGGCCAGGTCCTCCAGTGTCACCTCGAGGGAACCGCTGGCCTCACCCGCAGAGATCATGCGGTAGAACAGGCTGGGGAAGACCGCCGCGTGGCGGAAGGAATCTGCCAGGGAGCTTCCCCCCTCCAGGGAGCCGATGACCTGCTACATGGCCGTGGACATGTTGGGATCGCCGCCCTGGTGGGCGATGGTCTCCAGGGCCTCGATGGCCCCGACCCCCGCATCCACCATGGCCGCCAGCTGGCGGCACAGGAGCGCAAGGGACACCGGCCTGAGCATCTGTTGGCGACGGCCGAAGAGGGAACCCCCCTTCTTTCTGACCGGGTTCATCTCCACCACCGTCATCTCGTCCTGCCACAGGCGCTCCAGGGCCCGGTGCCGGGTCTCCGAGTTCAGGGTCCCCCGCACCGTACCCCCGTCCTGTTTTCTCGCCACATAGCGGAACTCCATCAGGTGCCCACCTCACGTCCGTAGTTGGTCTCAGTCCTGTTCTTCTTCGCGTCGACGGTGAGTTCCTCCATCACCTGCTCAAGGACATCCTTATCAATCTGCCCCCGCCGGAACAGTTCCTCCGTGTGGTCCTTGAGGGTGAGCATGCCAAAGCGCGTGCCGGTCTGCATGAAGCTCGGCAGCTGGTGGCTCTTACCCTCCCGGATCAGGTTCCGGGCCGCCGGCGTCCCCACCAGGACCTCCATGGCCGCAACCCGCCCGCCCTTGGGCCTGACCAGCAGCCGCTGGGCCACAACGCCCTGCAGCGTCTCGGACAGCTGGTGACGAATCTGTCCCTGCTGCGCCGACGGGAAAGAACTGACCATCCGGTCCACGACCTCGGGAGCTCTGCGTGTATGCAAGGTGGTGAAGACAAGGTGCCCCGTCTCCGCCGCTCGAAGGGCAATATCCATGGTCTCCTGGTCCCGCATCTCGCCCACCAGGATCACATCGGGGTCCTGCCGCAGAGCGCCCCGAAGACCACTGGCGAAAGACCTTGTGTCGTTCCCGACCTCTCTCTGGTCAACGAGGCTGGTTCCGTGCTTGTGCAGGTACTCGATCGGGTCCTCCAGGGTCACGATGTGGCTGGTCCGCTCCTCGTTGATCAGCCGGATCATAGCTGCCAGGGTCGTCGACTTCCCGCTTCCCGTGGGGCCAGTCACAATGACCAGGCCCTGGTGCCTCCGCGCCAGGGTGTAGACAATCTCCGGCAGGCCCAGCTCGGCAATGCTCGGCACTTCCTGGGGAATGACTCGGGCCGCGATGGAGATCGAACCCCGCTGCCGGTAGACGTTGACGCGATACCGCCCTGTGCCCCGGACCGCGTAGGAGAAGTCAATCTCGCCTTCGTCCTCGAGCTCCTCCCACCGCTTGCCGAGAAGATCCTTTGCCATTCGCTCCGTGTCCGCCTGCACGAGGGGCAACCCCTCTTCCCGCTGCAGCTCCCCGTCAATCCGTATGACAGGAGGCACACCGACGGTGAGATGAACGTCCGAAGCCCCCTTCGCATCCGCCCCAGCCAACAGTTCATCAATTCGATCAGGGCCAATCATTCAATCCACCCTCTCCCCTTCACGGTCAATCCGACAGATCATAGGCCATCCTCCGCACTTCGTCCAGGGTGGTGATGTGGCTCAGGACCTTCTTGACCCCGTCCTGGACCAACCCCGTCATACCCTCCGCGACGGCCTGCCTTTGAATCTCGTTCATCGAGGCCCGCTGGGTGATCAGATCAATGATCTTTCGCGAGACCGCGAGCACCTCGTAGATGCCCACCCTGCCTCGGTAGCCGGTGCCGCTGCAGTAGGGACAGCCGACCGCCCTCTTCAGGGTCAGCTTGCCCTCAGGCAACGGCAGGCTCAGCCTCTCCCGGTCATCTTCGGGCAGCACGTATTCCTCGCTGCAGCTGTTGCAAAGCCTCCGGACCAGCCTCTGACCCACCACACACAACAGGGTCGATCCAATCAGGTAGGGCTCTACCGACATGTCCATGAGCCGTCCCACCGTTCCCGCCGCGCTGTTGGTGTGAACCGTGCTAAGCACCAGGTGACCCGTCAGGGCCGACCGGACCGCCATCTCTGCCGTCTCGGTGTCCCGGACCTCTCCGATCATGATCACGTCGGGGTCCTGCCGGACCATGGAGCGCAGCCCGCTGGCGAAGGTGAACCCCGCCCTGGGCCTGACCTGGGACTGGTTGACACCCTGGATCCGGTACTCCACCGGATCCTCCAGGGTCATGATGTTGACCTCGGAGCGGTTGATCTCGTGCAGCCCCGCCGTCAGGGTCGTCGACTTGCCGCTGCCCGTGGGACCGGAGACCAGCACCATCCCCCAGGGCCGGCGCAGCATGGTGCG
Organism: Clostridia bacterium; assembly: GCA_003562655.1. Next base: position 1,030 of record PWUC01000147.1, on the reverse strand, counting down.
GAACCGCTGCATCTCCTCCGGCTGCATGCCCAGGGTCTCGATGTCGGTGATGGCCTTTCTCTGGTCCAGGATCCGGACCACGACCTTCTCACCGTGGATGTTGGGGAAGGAGGATATGCGAAGGTCCACCGAGCCGTTGCCCATGTCCACCCGGATCCTGCCGTCCTGGGGAACCCGGCGCTCCGATATGTCCATCTGGGCCATGATCTTGAAGCGCGACACCACCCCGGGAAGCTGGTCCTTGTCAAAGCGCATGATGTCGTGCAGCATCCCGTCTATTCGGTAGCGGACCCGCACCCGGTCGACCTCCGGCTGCACGTGCAGGTCGCTGGCCCGCTCCTCGATGGCCTGGTGCAGCAGGCGGTTGACCAGCTGCACCACCGGCGACTCGTCATCATCCTCGTCGAGGGTCACCACCAGGGTGTCTATGCGGGCCTCGCTCTCGATGGGCTCGTCATCTTCAACGTCCGCCGCCCGGTACAGGCGGTTCATGAAAAACTCCAGGGTCATGGGAGAGAGGACGCCGGGGTAGACGATCTTGCCCGTCCGGACGGCCACATCGTCCAGGGCCACCACGTCGTCGGGGTAGACCATCCCGACCAGGATGCCGTCGGCCTCCGCGCGAAGCGGCACCGCCTGCAGCCGGTCTCCCACCTCCCGGTCCAGAAGATCCGCCATCGCGGGGTCTATCTCATCAAAGTCCGGCCCGAGATAGGGGAGTTCCAGCTGGGTGGCCAACGTCTTTGCCATGTCCTCTGAGGTGATGAAGCCCAGGCGGGTCAGGATCGGCCCCAGGCGCTCCCCTGGCGACTCCTCCCGCTGGACCCTCAGCGCCTCCTCCAGCTGATCCTCAGTGATGAGCCCGGATTCGACGAGCAGTGTTCCGATGTATGTTCTGCTTCGGATCTGCGCACGTGCCACGGGCATCTCCCCCTCTCCAACTACGTCGTACACACGAAAGCCTCTTTGCATATGGAGGCAAAGGAAAGGGCGTCAGACCCGGTCAGTCCGTCTCGGGCTGACACCACAT
>PWUC01000107.1 GCA_003562655.1 Clostridia bacterium | reverse complement strand
TCCCCGGCCTTCGGCATGATCGGCACGCTGATCGGGCTGATCCACATGCTGATGAACCTGACGGATCCCGATGGAATCGGCGTCGGCATGGCGGTGGCACTTATCACGACCTTCTACGGTTCGCTCCTTGCCAATCTCTTCTTCGGGCCCATGGCGCGGAAGCTGAGGGAGCTCAACGAGGAGGAGATTCAGGTGAAGGAGATGGTGGTGGGCGGCATAACGGCGATACAGGAGGGGAAGAACCCGCGCATGATTGCCAGCCAGCTGGGCGCCTTTGTCGAGGGCGGATCGGACGATGAGGAGACGCAGAGGGCGGAGCGGCGAGCGGAGCCGGATGAGAGGAGCGTCGCAGCATCCGATGATTAGAGGGCGGAGGGTCCGGGCGAAACAGGGCGATAGTTCGGCCGATCTGTGGCTGGTCACCTACTCAGACATGGTGACGCTCCTGCTGGCCTTTTTCGTCCTGCTGCTGTCCTTTTCGACGGTGGACATGGAGCGGTTCGAGCGCACCATCCTGTCCCTGCAGCAGGCCCTGGGAATCCTCACGGGGGGACGAACGGTGATCTCCGAGCCCGATGTCGACATGGGCGGGCTGAAGGACAGGGATCATCGCGAGACGGTGCAGACCTATCAACTGCTGGCAGTGAGGATGAAGATCCAGGAGTCGCTGCAGAGCGCCGAGCTCTACGAGGAGGTCGAGTTCAGCTTCACCGAGCGGGGTCTGGCCCTCAGCTTCGCCGACCAGGTTCTGTTTGAACGGGGAAGGGCCGAGATCCGTCCCGCGGCAACCCAGATCCTCGAGGCCGTGATCCCGGTTCTGGCCGAGATCCCCAACCTGCTGCGGGTGGAGGGGCACACCTGCGACATACCGATCAACACGCCCCGGTTCCCCAGCAACTGGGAGCTGTCGGCCGCCCGGGCCACCAACGTTTTGCAGTACCTGCTGGCGAACAGCGGGATCGACCCGGAGCGGCTGTCGGCGGCCGGCTACGGCGAGTACCGTTCGGTGGCGACCAATGACACCGCCGAGGGAAGGGCCGAGAACCGCAGGGTTGACATTGTGCTGCTGCGGTTGGGAGCCGCGGACTTCGAGCCGACAAACCGGGCTCCGGAGGTGACGAGATGAGACGCCGGATACTGCTTTTATCAGTGGCCCTCGTGGTCGCAGCCGGTGGGGCCTGCGCCGTCTACTGGTGGCTGGGCGCACCGGCGGAGGCCGGGGAGGAACCCCCGGCAGACAGGCCCATCTACGAGGTGGGCTCGATCACCACGGATCTCGCCGTCGATGCGGAGGGGAGACGAAGCTGGGTCCAGGTGAGCCTGCAGCTGGAGTGCCGGGACCGCGACACACTGAGGGCGGTTGAGGACAACTGGGTGCAGATCAGAAACGAGCTCCTGGCCATCTTCCGGTCGTCGGAGGCGCAGAGCCTGAAGGGTGAGGAGGGAATGCACAGACTGCGCCGTACGATCATGGAACGCACAAACGCGATCCTGGATGGTGGTGAACTGACGGATGTCTATCTGATCAGCATGGTCGTGCACTGAGACTGCGGGGCTAGAGGGGAAGAATCATGTCGCGAGCAAAACGATTTGGGATCAAGAGCAACACCAGCAGGCACCGGGTCCGCCGTTACGATTTTTACCGGCCGGACAAGTTCTCCCGCGAAAACCTGGGGGCACTGCGCATACTGCACAACAACATGGCCCGGCTCATAGCCACCGGCCTGTCGGCCCAGGTCCGCATGGCGGTAAAGGTCTCACTGATCGCACTGGACCAGATGAGCTATGAGGAATTTGTCGAACAGCTGAGCGATCCCGTGGTGCTGGGAACCGCCAGCTTCAGCCCCCTCGAGGGGACCGTGGGGATCGAGGTATGTCCGAGCATTTCCTACCCGCTGCTGGAGCGTCTCCTGGGCAGTCCCCAGGAGACGGATTTCGTGCAGAGGCCGCTGACCGACATCGAGGCGGCAGTGATCCAGACCGTCTTCGACAGGATCGTGGCCAGCATCCAGGAGGCCTGGCGCGGTGTGCGCCAGCTGGAGGCGACCCTCGGCTCCATCGAGACCAGCCCCTTCTTCACACAGTTTGCCCCGCCCAGTGAGATGATGATGACCGGGGGGTTCCTGGTTGAGATGGGCGAGCACCAGGGAAGGATCAACATCGCGTGGCCGTGCATCATGCTGGAGCCGGTGTTGCCGGAGCTGTCGGTTCAGCACTGGATGGGACGCGGCCGGACGGACCGGGGCAATGGAGCGGGCAACGACACGGACAGGGCCACACTGGAGGGGCACCTGCGGGCGGTGGCCCTGCCGGTGGTGGCGTACCTGGGACATACCCAGGTGACGGTCCGAGACCTGTTGGAGTTGACCGAGGGCGACATCATCCGCCTCGACGGGAAGATCGATCACCTGATCGACATTCGGGTGGCGGACAGGAGAGTTTTCTCAGGTCGGACGGGACGGGTGGGCAGCCGCCTGGCCGTCCAGGTGATGTCAGAGTCCGGGGAGGAGTAATGCAATGTCAAAGGAGATTTTGACCCAGGAAGAGATCGATGCCCTGCTTCAGGGCCTGGGCCAGCAGCAGGATGGGGATGTGCAGGATAGCGGGGTGAAGTTCGGAGACCTGGCCGCCCGGGCGGCAGAGCTCGCCCTAAAGAACACCGAACTCCCCGCCGCATTTGACCGGTGGGAAGGAGACCTCGTGGACGTCAACCAGGTTCGCGAGGAGCAGATCTCACTGTGTGGGCAGATGGAGATAACCGGGGTCACCCGGTCCCGCGCCCAGTACTATGTCGACGCCGATTCACACCTGATCATCAGGACGATGCTGGAGGCGGAGGAGGAGGGTCTGACCAGGGAGGCCCTGGAGGGCCTCATGGGAAGCTTCGCCGAGTCCATGGCCTCTCAGCTGGCGGCGAGGGGGGGCGGGGTGGTCGACATCCGTTCGGGTCCGGCCGATTCGTCCGAGATCGGCGAACTGCCCGCCGCCGGCGAGAGGTTTCGCCTGGTGCTGTGGTTTTCCTCCGATGCGGGGGAGTGGGCCGTGAATCTGCTGATATCGGCGGAGCTCGCCGGGTTGCATGAGGTCGAGGACCGTTCGCCTGAGGACCCCCCCGGGGAGGACATGCGTCCCGAGGCTGCCGGTGAGAGGATTGGGGGGGGGCCCACTCAGGGTCGCTCGCGAAAGACCCGGGTCGACCGGGCCGAATTTGCCACCCTCGGGTCGGGGTCGCGCAGTGCCGCGGCGGACCACCGGATCGATATGCTGCTCGATGTGCCCCTTCAGGTCAGTGTGGAGCTGGGCCGGACCGTCTGCCAGATTCGCGACATCCTGCAGCTGGGCACCGGCGCGGTACTCGAGCTGGAGAAGCAGGCTGGAGACCCCGTGGACATCCTGGTCAACGGCAAACTGGTGGCCCGGGGTGAGGTCGTGGTGGTCGATGAGGATTTTGCCGTGCGCATCACGGAGATCGTCAGCCTGGAGGAGCGGCTCAAGAATCTGCGTTGAGGGCGGGCCGGTCGGAAAGGGAGGAAGGATTCGTGGGATCCGCAGTGCAGGTGATTCTGGCGAGCGTCGCCGTTGTTGCCCTCGCGTACCTGAGCCTCAGGCTGCTGCGCACCTTCATGCACGGGAGCATGGGTGCGGGGAACCTGGAGGTCGTGGAGGCCGTTTCCGTGGGCAGGAGAGCCCAGCTGGTGCTGGTGCGCATCGGTCGGAAGCACGTGGTGCTGGGAGTCTCCGAGGGGGGCGTCGTGCGGATCGTTGAGATGGATGATGAGGTCGCCGGCG
>PWUC01000082.1 GCA_003562655.1 Clostridia bacterium | reverse complement strand
TTGCAGACTATCACATCGATGTTGCCCTGTTGATGTCCCGCACCTACTCCTGAAAGCCTGGTCGGTCCTCGATGCCCTTGCCTGGCGGATTTTGATTAGCCGAGCTCCGTGCCCCGCTCCTCCGTCGACACTCAGCAGTAGTCGAACGCTCTCCCGCTGTTCCGATACACACCGATTGCCCCTCAGAATCATCCATATCATCGTGGGTGGTATTTGCGTCTATTCATAAGATAAGTAGACAGATCAGACCGTCACATGAGCAATGTGACAAGAATCTTGCAGGCCACACAGTTCAGGACGATTGCAGCAGGGTAGACCGCAGCGTAAGCAAGTCCCGGTTCATCGGTCCCCGTTATGTCTATTGATGCCGTAAGACCCGGTGTGCTGGTCATCGCTCCCGATACCGTACCCAGCAAACTGGCAGTATTGGTGCGGAGGATCATCCCTGAAACCCACAGGGCGCTGAGAAGGGAAAGGAGGGTGACTGTGAGTCCCCCCACCAGGAGCCCGAGCCCGTGTTGGGACACCAGCTCAAGAAATTGCCCGCCTGTCGATGTTCCTACCGAGGCCAGGATGAAGACTGCTCCCAGGTCTCGCAGCAGGACCAGGGATGACTTGGAGAATTCTGCCCTCAGCGGCCCCACTGTTCCGAAATGGCCCAGGAGGATTGCCACCACCAGCGGGCCGCCAGCTGTACCGAGGTTGATTGCTCCAACCCAGGGGATGGGAACGGGCATCAACCCCACAATGATCCCGAGGCTGGCTATGATGGTCAGGGATAGGGCGTTGCCGGAGGGTGCTGAATTCTGCGGGCCAGTATGGGGCAGGTTTTGCTCTACAGCCGTGGGTGTGGGAAGAAGCCGGGCTATGAGGTTGATGCCCGCGATCACCCCAAGGACGCCGATGGGATAGGCGACGGCGTACCCGATACCGACCAGCGGGTCGCCCGCTGTTGCTTCCAGGGCGGCTCCCAGTCCCGGCGTACTGGTCAGGGCACCGGCCATCATACCGGTTGCGAGACCAGCGTCGAGGCCGAGGGCCCTGGCCAGGAGGAAGGTGGCAGTAAATCCTGTGCCGAGGGTGACAACTGCCACCAGGATGAGTGCCTTCCCGAAACGTCTGAGTACCATCTTGAACCCTGCTCCGGCACTCAGGCCCACTGCTGTGACGAAAAACACTGTTCCGAGGGGTAGCACGGCTGTCGGAACGGAGAACCCGAAATGTCCCATGACCAGTCCCACCAGCAGGACCCCGGCCACACCGATACTCGTGCCACCTGCTCGGAGTTGTCCCAGTCCCAGTCCCAGGGCAGTCACGATGAACAGCAGGCCCACCTGACTATCCAGCAGTAGCTCAAGCAACGAGATGTACTCCTCCCAGTCGGCAAGGGAACGAAACAGGATCGTGCGGCAGATCAGTTCTGCCGTCCCAGGACTGCAGCAAATGCGCGGCCGCGCTCCAAAGCAGTGGGTCGCGATCAACGGGTCCCTCCCCGTAGTGCACTCGATCCACTGCCGCTAGCACCAGTTGTGTCCAGCGGTCGAGATGGTCATCTGTCAGTATTCAATGTGTCTGTGCAGTGTTCCTCTCTGGGGACAAAGATCCCAGCTTACCGGCCTCTTGGGTCGGGCCCGAAACCCCACGGCAAGGACGCAGGTCCCATGAGCGCAGAAATGCAAGTCAGGCGCCGGGGCTGTGGCAGAGAGATCGGTGGTGCTGTATAGGGCAATGCCATGGTGCGATGACCGCTGCACCGGGGTGCAGAGGATGCGGCCCTGAGAGCCATGCAGTCACTCGCCGGAGTCCAACTTAACATTTGTCTGACCTGTGCTGCTATCCCTTCAAGTGAGACGTGTCATTGAGGTAGTGGGTGAAGGATTCATGAGGGCCGTTGATGGTCAGCCTGTGTATGCCGGTGTCTCCGGTTCTGAAAGAATGCCGCTCTCTGTACATGAAGGGTGAGCCTTGAGGCAGGCCGTAGATCGTGCTCAACATGAGGCTCAGTGTCAGGCCGTGGGCCACGACGCAGATCAGGTCATCGAGGTGGTTGTCCAACAGTTCGGTATAGAAGTGCGTGATTCTGCCCATGTGGTCGATCAGGGACTCGCCCTCGGGAAATCGCAGGTAGGAACGGGAGCCACCCTCTGGCTCAGGGTTGACCTCCTCGGCTTCCCGGTGGGTCAGACCTCCAATGGTTCCCGTATGCAGCTCCCTCAGCCGATCATCAGGGGTGACGTTCACTTTCAGGGCCTCCGCGACGATCTGTGCTACCTGCCTGGCCCTGGACAGGGGGCTGGCGTACAGGACGTGGGGTCTGTAGGATTCTTCCTGCAGACGGGCTGCGAGCAGGTTCGCCTGCTCAATGCCAACCTGTGTCAGCGGAGCGTCCCAGCCCCCGCCCTCAATGCGGTCTTCATCGTCGCCCAGGGATCGTCCGTGGCGGATCAGCATCAGTTCCAAAGCAATCCCCCTCCCTCTCACCTGGAAATACTCAGAAATGCTACCACTGGCAGGTCTTCCCTGTCAATAATACTGCAGAGGATGGGCAGGGTGGGAGAGGGATTCCGAGAATTGAATGGTAATGGGGTGAGCGTGATTGGTGATGTCGCGCTGCTTTTCAGCCACGATACCGCACCCCGGGGCATTGACAGCATCGCCCCGACTTTGAGTGCCTGCGGGTGTTGATCCGGCTGCAGGCAGGGATGAGTCGATTGGCCCTGAAGGAGGAGGGGTGGGTTCATATGTGGCCGCTGTGCCGCGGTTGATCAAGAAAGGGGTTGCCAGTATGAAGGAAGAGAGATCCTGTGCCCGGGTACAGGGGTTCATTGCGGGGCAGCTGAGGAGCCAGCCTCTGGTGTGCGAAGGCCTGGCCTGGATGGACGACTGTGAGGATGAATTTGTGGATCTGATCACGAGCATCACGGAGATTCCCGCACCCAGTCACGACGAGTTTGAACGGGGCAGATTTGTCAGGCAGAAGATGGAGGAGTTTGGCCTTTCGGCAGTCCAGACCGACAACGTCGGCAATGTCCTGGGTCTGTTGCCGGGCGAGGATCCCAGCAGGGTGATCGTGAGTATGGCTCACATGGACACGGTGTTTTCGCGGGACGTTGATGTTACTGTGACCAGAGAGGGCAACCGGCTTGCGGGTCCCGGGGTGAGTGACAATTCGGCGTCCGTTGCCTGCATGCTCCTTCTGGGCAGGATCCTTGCTGAGCACCTTCCCCTGCCGCATCCAGTGATCCTCATCGGCAATGTGGGTGAGGAGGGGCTCGGGGATCTGAAGGGTGCGAGGTACTTTTGCGACAACGTGACCGGGTATGATTTCGACGGCTTCAGGTTGAACCCTGACGATCTCGTTTTCCTCAACATTGATGGCGGCCTGGGCAATCTCACCCACGCCGGGGTTGGAAGCCGGCGTCTGCAAATTGAGTTTGAGGGTCAGGGTGGGCACAGCTGGGGAGCTTTCGGCTGCAGCAGTGCCGTCCATGGGCTGGGCGCGGCCATTGCGAATATTGCCCAGATCGAGGTGCCCACTGAGCCGAAGACAACATACAACGTGGGTGTCATATCTGGTGGTATCTCCGTCAACTCCATTGCCCAGAGGGCGGAGATGCTGCTCGATATGCGGTCTGTCAACCAGGGAGAGCTGAAGGCGCTGGAGGAGGAGGTTTTCAAAGGTCTGGACCGTGCTGCCGGCGACACCGGCACCGAATACACCTACGAGGTCGTAGGTGACCGCCCTACTGGCAGCATACCCGGGGAATCCTGTCTGGTTCAGGGCCTGCTGAGGTTGGGGCGGGAGCAGGGATGTGAACTGCAGCTCCGGGCCGGGAGTACGGACTCCAACATACCCCTTGCCAGGGGCTGGCCGGCCGTGACGATGGG
>PWUC01000020.1 GCA_003562655.1 Clostridia bacterium | reverse complement strand
GGCGCATCGGAGTCGCCGACCGGTTCGGACAGTCGGGTGAGGCCGATGAGCTGCTTCAGGCCTACGGTCTGACGGCCGGGGCCATAGAGGAGGCGGCCCTGGGCGTGCTTCGGCAGAAGGGGTAGGTCATTCTTGCTCCAGCAGGGCCAGGGCCAGGGTGTTGTTTCTGTCGGCCCGCCGTCTCAGACGGGCGGACGCAGTGGTCACATGGTCGCGCCAGAGGTCCAGGTGGGGAAGGATCTCGCGGGTCAGGATCTCCCTCAGTTCCGCCGGTTCCAGCTCCTCGACGTGCCCGGCGCAGGGGACCCCGAGCTCCGAGAGGAACCCCTCGATCTTGGGGTCATAGCTGAGACCGACGGGGGGCACTCCGACGACGGCCGACAGGATCAGGGCGTGAAGCCGCATTCCCACGGTCAGGTGACCCTGGGCCATGAGAGCCAGGGCCAGGCCCGGGCGCAGATCCCGTCCTATGACGGCGTTCGGGCACCGGGCCAGCTGGGCAGCCTTTCCGCATACGGGCCCGTCCTGGTGAGGCTGCATGGCGTAGAACACGGGGTAGTAGCCCCTCTGGTATAGAAGATCAGCGGTCCCCGCGGCCAGCTGTGTAATTCGCGGCGTGGCAGATCCCCAGGGCCGCAGCGACAGGATCACACACCTGGCGTCGGCCGGCACTCCAGCACTTTCCAGTACCTGTCTCGCCTCAGCTTCCGGGGCCGGATCCAGGCAGAAGGCGGGATCCGCCGTCACCTCGATGGGCCGGGTGACCCCCAGGCTCCTGGCTGTCCGAAGGGAGTCCTGGTCCCGCAGGGTGACGCACCGGGCCAGGGAGAGACACCGGCGGGCGAGAAACCTCCCGGTCCGGGTCTTGAGGGGTCCCAGACCGTTGGCATAGATCATGACCCGGGCCCCCATCCATCCGGCCAGGTGGATCAGGGAGGAGTAGTAGATCAATGAACGGAGGCTGGTCTCATCCTGCAGCAGCGTGCCGCCTCCGCTGATGAACAGGTCTGCCCCCCGCAGGGTCCTGAGGACCTGGGGGACAGAGAACCGGTTCACCGCCCGCACACCGTGTGTGCAGGCGGTGCCTGCGGGATCCGCCGAGAGGACGGTCACTTCCAGGCCGGTCTTCTGCTTCAGACCGGCAACCAGTCCCTGCAGCAGTGCCTCGTCTCCCGTGTTGCCGAAGCCGAAGTAGCCCGAGACGACGACTCTCCGGTCCGGGTGGGCGGGCGCCTCCGGACCCTTCACTATTTTCTCGTATATCTCCAGGTGCCTGTCGCGCATGGCCTCGAGGGAGAAGTTGTGGCGGGCATGGTCGCGGAGGTTGTCCCCCAGGACCCGCCGCAGCTCCGGGTGCCGGAGCAGCTTCTCGATCCCCGCTGCCAGCCCCTCCGGATCCCCAACGGGGACCAGCACCCCGGTCTGCCCCTCCGTCACCAGGTCGGCGACCCCTCCCACCGGGGTTGCCACCGCCGGCACAGCCATCCGGGCCCCCTCCAGGAGGGCGTAGGGGAAGCTCTCGCTTTCTGAGCTCAGCACATTCACGTCAAAGAGGGACAGCGCAGCGTCCACGTCGTCTATGTGTCCGGTGAAGGTGAAGCGGTCCTCCAGGCCCAGGTCTCTGACCTGGCGCCGCAGGTTCTCTCCCTCGTCTCCGTCCCCGACGATCACGAAGTGGGCATCGGGATGCCTGGGGGCCAGGCGGGCGGCGGCCCCGATGAAGACGTCGTGGCGCTTGACCCCCGCCAGCCGACCCACCGTGCCGACGACGGTGGCTCCCCGGGGAATGCTCCAGGCCCGGCGGTGCCGCTCCCCGTCCGCGACCGGGTGCAGGGAGAAGTCGAGGCCGTTGTAGACGGTGAGGATGCGCTCAGAAGGGAATTTCCGTGCGGTGAGCATGGTCCGGAACTGTTCGGTGACGGCGAGAAGGTAGTCGAAGGACCGGAGACTGAGGCTGTTGAGGGCAGTGTATACGATGTGCTTGTAAAGATTGTCCTCGAAATCCCTGCGGTAGTCGCTGTGTACTGTGGTCACCATCGGGATCCCGATCCGGCGCCTGATGATGGCTGCGAGGAAGTTGGCCCTTGCCCCGTGACAGTGAAGAAGGCTGGCATCGAACTCCTCGAGCAGTGCCCTCAGCCGGGAAGCGGCGCTGAGATCGGAGCGTTTCTTCTGCTCGAGGAGCACCACGGGCAGGTTCATGTCGCAGGCGTCATGGTAGAACGGCCCCGGGGTCAGGCAGACCAGGCGGACCGGGATCCTCTCGGCCAGTGCCCGGACCAGGAGCAGGACGTGGGTCCTGGCTCCTCCCGTATCGCCTCCACTTATCAGGTGCACGACCTTCATGTTTGCCTCCAGTCTTCCCAGTACAAGTATACACCAGCCTGGGGGTTCGGTCAGAGGTGGGCGGGCCGAGGATATTCTGGGGTCTTCTATTTCGGAAATCAGGGGCAGTCGGGCCAAGATCCTTCACGATGCCCTGGCGGGGGCGACTCGAGGAGGCTCGCGACCCGTGGTCGCTGCATCACCGATGGCGGCGATCGATGCGGCGGGCGGCGTGCCCTCGCCCCGGGGGCCCATTGGGGCGGGCCTGAACGATCCAGGACTTCCGCCCGCCGGCAAACGACACACTGCGAGCTATCCTTCCTCAATGCTATCTTTACAAAAATGTTACAACTGCAGGTATCCTGTAATTCTGCGTCGAAAGCCCTGTTCGTATTAATGTCACTGTTGCTTGTTGTGCCTTTATCCGATACATAATGACGGGTTCCTCTCAGGTGAGGGGCGCTTTATGTTGCCTTCTATATGCGGCCGATGACGGGAGATGGACCGGATGATCGTCCTGAGTCACGTTACCAAGAGGTATGGAGACATCACAGCGCTCGACGACGTCACCCTCAACGTAACAAGGGGTGATTTCGTTTTCCTCACCGGCCCCAGCGGGGCCGGGAAATCAACCCTGATCAGACTGCTTCACGTGGAAGAGAAGCCCACCGACGGGACGATGATGGTGGGAGGGATGAATCTGAACCGTCTCCCCCGGCGGTATGTTCCCCGGCTGCGGCGAAACCTCGGTGTGGTCTTTCAGGACTACAAGCTGCTGCCCTCCAGGACCGTGTATCAAAATGTCGCTTTTGCCCTCGAGGTGGTTGGTGCACCCACCAGCTACATCAGACGTCGGGTGCCGGCGGTGTTGGCCATGGTGGGCCTGGACGGCATGGAAAACAAGCGACCCGGACAGCTCTCGGGGGGCGAGCAGCAGCGCGTTTCGCTGGCCCGGGCCGTCGTGAACTCCCCGAAGATCATCCTGGCCGACGAACCGACCGGGAATCTCGACCGGGATACCTCCTGGGAGATCATGCGCCTCCTGTCTGAGTTCAACCGGCGGGGAGCAACGATCCTGGTTGCCACCCATGATTGGGCCCTGGTTGATGCCATGAAGAAACGGGTTCTGGAACTGCGGGAAGGGCATCTGATCCGGGATGACGCCCAGGGGGGATATGAGGCGCATGCTGATACTTCTCAGGCGATCGGTCGTTGAGGGTTTCAAGGGGCTTTTTGCCCATGGCCTGATGAGCCTTGCCTCCATGGGTACGGTGGCTGTTTCCCTCACCGTGCTGGCTTTCTTTTTGGTGTTGGCGGCAAATCTCACCTATGTGGCCGATGTGCTGGAGGAACAGGTGGAGATCGTCGGCTATTGTCATCCCAGCTTCGATCAGCAGTGGGAGAAGACGCTGCTGGACAAGATCGAGTCCATGCCCGGGGTCCGGGACGCTGTCTTCGTCTCCAAGGAATCAGCCCTGGAGAGGTTGCGGGATCAGTTCGGCTCCCAGGCGGAACTCCTGGATGCCGTGGAGGAGTACAACCCGCTGAGAGATTCGGTGGAGGTCACGGTGGTCAGTTCTGCCGACACCGGGGCGGTGGTCCGGGCCCTCAGCCAGCTGGACAGCATTCAGGATGTGGCCTACCAGCGGGAGGTCGTGGACAAGATTCACGCCCTCACCGAGTCCCTGCGCGCGGCAGGCACAGCCCTGGTCTTCGTCCTGGGCGGGGTGACCTTTTTACTAATAAGCAACACGGTGAGACTCTCCATCTACACCAGGCGCCAGGAGATGGAGGTCATGCGGCTGGTCGGAGCCAGTTCGGGTTTCATCTGGGGCCCCCTGGTGGTTGAGGGGATGTTCCTGGGACTGATCGGAGCTGCAGTGGCGGGCGGGATCATCGCCTGGGGATACATCGATCTTGTGGCCGCCGTTGAGAGCTCGATCCCCTTTATGCCCCTGGTCGGGCCGCGGCCGCTGTTGGAGAACCTGATGCAGCTGCTGTTGCTCTGCGGGGTGGTCATCGGACTCATCAGCAGCTGGTTTTCGGTGTGGCGCTACGTCCGCGCATAGTGCGAGGAGCGATGCATGTGCATTTGTCTGAGCTGAGGCACAAATCCCACACGTGGTCGCGAGGAGTGATCCTTCTTTGTGCTGTGCTGCTGGTGGTTTCGGCGGTCACATCCGGTATGCCGCGGTTCGTCGCGGAGGCCTCATCATCGGATCTTCGCAGAGAAATCGACAGCCTGCGAAACAGCCTCTCCCGGGTGCAGGGCAACATCCAACAGTACGAGCGGGATCTCGTGCAGCTCCAGGGGGAGAAGGAGGGCGTGTCGCGTGAGCTGAACCAGATCCAGCTCCAGCTGAAGCAGGTGGAGGCGGAACTGGAAGAGGCCAGGATCGCCCTCGACCTGGCAGAGCTGGAGGTCCTGCAGGCCGAGGAGGACCTGGCTGAAGCCCAGGCGGAACTCGACCGGAGGGTTGATCTTCTCCACAGAAGGGTCCGGGCGATGTATGAGCTGGGCACGGTCACCTACCTGGAGGTTCTTCTCACTGCGATGGATTTCAGTGACTTCGTCCGGCGCTTCCAGATGCTGCAGGACATCGCCACCCAGGACGTCAGCATCGTCGAGAGGGTCAGTTACCAGAAAGCGCTGGTGGAGGAGCGGATGCACAGCTGGGAGGCCAGGCGCGAGGAGGCAGCCGGGTGGCGAAATGAGGTTGCGGCCCGGAGTGATTCGCTCTCGGCTACGGTGGCACAGTATCAGAGCAGGTTGACGGAGCTGAACAACCAGCAGCGGGAATACCTCACAGCCCTGGACGAGATGGAGCGACGGTCGGAACAGATCGCCCGGGAAATCACCGAGAAGCAGCGGGAGCTGGCCCTGGCCGAGGGGGTACCCTATCTACAGTGGCCCCTGGACCGGGGCACCTACTGGATCTCTTCTCCCTTCGGAAACCGTTACCACCCCATTTTGGGACAATGGCGGCTGCACACGGGAGTCGATATGGCGGCCTCCTCGGGAACCACCATACGTGCGGCTGCCGAGGGCATCGTTCTGGATGCAGGCTGGATGGGTGGGTACGGACTGACGGTCATCATCGCCCACACCACCACGGTCTCGACGCTGTATGCGCACGCCTCCTCTGTGCTGGTGAGTGGGGGGCAGACGGTGACGGCGGGACAGTCCATCGCCCGGGTGGGCACCACCGGTTGGTCCACGGGGCCTCACCTGCATTTCGAGGTGCGCGTGGACGGCGAACCCAAGGATCCGATCAAATTTCTTCCCGCCCGGTGAGGAGATGACATCTTGATGGACCTGCAGCTGAGGCAGAGGCTGGAGAGCTTCCCCCGGGCTCCCCTCGGCATTTTCCCCACGCCCCTGCAGCCCCTGCTCCGCCTGGGAGAGAGCATCGGATGCCCCGAACTGTACATCAAGCGCGATGATCTGACCGGTCTGGCCATGGGAGGCAACAAGACCCGCAGCCTGGAGTTCTTGCTGGGTGAGGCCCTCAGCAGGGGGGCCGACACCATAATCACATCTGGAGGCGCCCAGTCCAACCTGTGTTGTCTGACCGCTGCGGCCTGTGCCCGGCTGGGGCTCAGCTGCATCCTGGTACACAACTCCGAACCCCCGGTATCTGTGACGGGCAACCTGTTTCTCAACTACCTGCTGGGTGCCGAACTCCGCTTCGTAGGCGACATCGATGAAGGTCAGCGCGAGGGGGTCGTCGCAGACGTCGCTGAGGAGTTGGGAGACAGGGCCTTTGCCGTTCGCAGGGGCGGATCCACACCCCTCGGTGCCCTCGGCTATGTCCAGGGAGCGGCGGAGCTGCACGAGCAGGTGACCCGGAGGGACATTGACCTGAAGCATGTGGTCATCGTGGGAGCCATGGCGGGGACTGCGTCGGGTTTCGTCGCGGGCAATGCCCTGCTGGGTTCTCCCTTTCACACCCACGTGATCAGCGTGGAGTATTCCGGGGAGGTTCTCCGGGGGCTTCTGCAGGACAACGTCGCCGGGGTCATGCAGATGCTGCAGCTGGAGCCGACCGGATCCCTGTTCGATGCGGTCCAGATCTACGACGAGTTTGTCGGCGATGGTTACGCGAGGGCCAATGAGGCGACGCTGGAGGCCGCGGTGCGCGTCGCCCGCACCGAGGGCTTCTTCTGTGAGACCGTGTATGTGGCCAAGACCATGTCAGGCCTGATGGGCCTCGTCGAGCGGGGTGACATCCCCTCTGGTGATGCGGTGTGTGTGTGGCACACCGGTGGGCACCCGGCCCTCTTCACGCAGACGGGTCTGTTTCCGTGGTGATGAAGGGCAAGGTCCATGGAGCCGGACCGCGTTCTGACTTCTGCCGCGGAAGCAGTGGGTTCGTTTGTGGAAGCTGCTGAGCTCCCATTTCGCTCCTCACAGTGCGACCTTGATCACAGGCTGCAGACAGCATGCATGCCTCCACCTGGACAGCTTTCGGCTGCCAGGGCCCGCCCCTTGTCCGGCCGCAGGAGACCTCTTCGCACGTGAGGGATGCTCCCCCTTTCCCGATCCTCTCTGGTTTTTTCTGCCGGTTCTTCCCTGCGACTGCACCAAAGATGAGTTTGGTGTACAATGCACTGTGAGGTGAGCCCCGAAGCCGAACCCTGGGGGTACGGAATTTGAAGGCAACGAGGAGATTGTCTGCCATTTTGGCGTTGATCGCAGTGGGCGCCGCACTGCTCTGGTTTGGGGCTGGCGATCTTTACTTCGCCCAGGATCCTGGTGAAGAGGGAGCCCGACTGCCAGAGGAAGCCGAGGCGGCCGTCCTCGGGTTCTGGGCCGCGTTTTCCGAGGGAGATGTCGACGCGATGGCTGAGCATCTGATCGTCGACCACCGGGAAGCGCGTCAGCCTGTCCTCGATTCCATCGCGGCTGAACACCACATCACCCGCGACGCCAGATTGCTTTCGGGCTTTTCCCGGATGACGGTTTCGGTGCGGGGTTTCGAGGAAAGAGACAACGGGTTTTTGGTCACCGCATCCATCGGGCACCCGGGGGTGCAGAGAGGAGATACTGCTCCCTTTTCCCGCAAACTGGAGGATCAAGTCCTGGCAATTGCAGGAGCCGACGAGAGAGTCGACCTGCGGGAGGTCTTCTCTGACGCTGCAGATGACTACGGATTCGACCGTGTCGAGACCCGGATGCAGATGCTCCTCGAGAGGATCGATGAAGCGTGGCTGATCGTGCAGATGGATGATCCGGCTGAGCTGTTCTGCTCCTTTGCCGCGCTCTTTGAATCGGCGGTGTGCGACGGCCTTGCAGCGGCGTTGATTGAGCTGGATGAAGAAAACCGAATGCGTCCGGATTCTCCGGCCTACCTCTCCTTTCGGAACGAGGTGATCGTTGCAGATGGAGGGCACCTGCGGCATTTCGAGTGTCTCCTGCCCCGGGTGGGCATCGAGCTCGCTGACGGACGGATAGTGCCGGCCGGGGACATTGTCCGGGCCCTTGAGGATCATCCCTTTGAGTGGGACCAACTCCTGTATGAGCTTCTCGGTTTTGAACCCATGGACTTCCTCTACCGGGGGCAGTTCGTGTATGACTCCCGGGAGACCAGGGTGGCCTTTGCCCTGCAGAGGCCATATGCCGCGGTCACGATTGACAGCGTCACAGGTTGTGCCGACCTGGCAGCCGATGATGTTCAGGTCCTGCAGATCGTTCCCGGACCAGTGGATGAGCTGGTCTGGTCGCCGGATGGCAGATACCTGGCGGCCGCCTGGACGCAGGCTGGAAAGGGAAATGTGGATGTCTGCGTGTATGACATTGAAGGTGACGAGAGGATCAGCCTCGTAGACCTCCTGGACAACGAGGAGCAGTACGAGCCCGTTATGAACATGGAGTGGTCCGAAGATTCGAAGGTCCTGCTTGTGGACGTGGGGGTAAGGGACCAGGTGACCACCTGGCAGCTGAACGTAGATGAAGGTCAGGTCGAGTGATCCGGACGGAAGTTCTGAGTGCCGCCTTCTTCGTGTCTGCGGTGGAAATCTTTCGCCTCTTGCTCTATCCTTTTAAGTGACACCCTCAGGTACGGGCAGAGGAGTCCCCCGTGTCGTGCACATCATCATGATCACACCAGGGGTACCGATCTGTGCTGAGGCGTAATATGTTCCGAAGAGGGAGGGGTGTTCACAGTGCCCGAAGATGAAACCGGCATGATCAGACTCACCAGGGGGCAGGGCCTGGCCTGTGTAACTGTGTTGATCCTGGTGTCTGCCCTGATCACCTTTGGCATAACTAACGCCTACGTTATATCTCCCGCTGAGCCGGGTGTTTCCGATATCATAACCGGAGCAGAAAACTATCCCGAACTGGTGCAGGCGTCCCAAATCATCATGGAGAACTACCTCGATGATGAAAAGATTACTCCCGAGTCCCTGGTCGAGGGGGCCATCCGGGGTGTTGTGGGCAGCACCGGGGATCCCTACTCCATGTATTTTGATGCTTCTGCCCTGAGACAGTTTCAGCGCGAGACCATGGAGGGTGAATACTCTGGAATAGGAACGTCCATCCTCGATGTGGATGGATATGTCACCATCATGGTCCCCTTCGAGGGCAGTCCGGCGGCCACCACGCCCTTCGAGAATGCTGGTCCCGATGATCCCGTGGGGCTCAGGCCCGGGGACAGGATCCTCCGCGTCGAGGACTTGGATGTGGTGGGTATGTCGGCGGAGTACGTGGCGGAGCTCATAAGGGGACCGGTCGGCGAGGTCGTGACCGTCGAGGTTGACCGTCCGGACACGGGAGAGGTTCTGACCTTCCGGATCGAGCGCGCCCAGATCGAGATACCAACGGCCAGTGGCCGGGTCATAGATGAAGACCTGGGCCTCATCGTCATCAGCCGTTTCACCGCCAACACGCCCGACCAGGTCCGCGGCTACATGGACGAACTCGAGGAGGCGGAGGTCACAGGTCTGATCCTGGACCTGCGCAACAATGCCGGCGGCACCCTGGCAGAATGTGTTGATGTTGCGTCCCTCTTTGTTCCCGCAGGCCCGGTGGTAACCACGGTGGACCGCGAGGGCACAAGGGACGTCAGGGAGGCGACGGGAACGGGCTACCCGGGGCCGATCGTGGCCCTTGTCAACGAATTCAGTGCCAGCGCGGCAGAGATTCTCGCCGGGGCCCTCCGGGACCGGATGGATGTTCTCCTGGTCGGGCAGAGAACCTTCGGAAAGGGATCGGTGCAGCACCTTTACTACCTGGACCCCGCCAAGCCCTCGGGCATGAAGATCACCACCGAACGGTACCTGACTCCCTCCGGCTACAATATAGAGGAGGAGGGTGGACTGGTGCCGGATATCGAGGTCGCCTGGCCCGAGGATGGGCTGATGGGTGATCCCGAGACGGATCCCCAGCTCAGGCGCGCCATCGAGGTACTTCGTGGCCGGTGAGTCCATGAGCGGTTCGAATCCCGGGCGGAGGGACTCCAGGTGAACTGGCATCCTCTACTTGAGCTGGCCAGAGACATAGTGATCAGGGTTCCACTGGGTCTTTTGCCCTTCAGCACCAGTGGGATCCTTTTCTGGCTGGTCGCCTTCCTGGTCTGGTCCCAGTACCGGCGCGTGGCCGCAATGGAGAGCAAGATCCACGGATTTGTGATCAATGACCCGTACCGGAGTACCGTCAGCGCCGCGGTCTACGGCATGGTCGCCGGGATCATAGGGAGCATCATCCTGGTGTTCATGGGGGTGGTCCTGTTCCAACAGGACATCATCTACCTCTGGCCGGTGGCCCTGGCCCTCATGCTGGTGAACCCGCGTTTTTTGTGTTTCGCCTACGCCGCCGGTCTGCTGGCCCTCTCCCACCTGCTTCTCGGATGGCCCCCCCAGATGAACGTGGCCGGTATCATGGCCCTGGTGGCGATACTGCACCTGATGGAGGCCCTGCTGGTCCTCTTGAGTGGCGACGGGGTCTGCACGCCGGTCTATCTCAAGCGATCCGAGAGAGTGGTCGGCGCCTACCTGATCCAGCGCTTCTGGCCCATCCCCCTGATGCTGATATTCTTTTTGCAGATCTCCCCGGATATCCTGGGCCAGGCCGTTGACATGCCCGGGTGGTGGCCCCTGATCGAGGTCACTCCCCCCGCAGGCCCGGAGTGGACGCGGATCATGGTCTCGGTGGTGGCAGCCCTGGGATATTCGGACATTGCGGTCACGGAACCTCCCGGGGTCCGGGCCCGTCGAAGTGCCCACAACCTGTGGATCTTCAGCATCATCCTTCTGCTGCTGAGCTGGGGGATCGCCCACCTGCGCTCCCTGGTGTGGGCGGCTGCACTTTTCAGCCCCCTGGGGCACGAGGCCATGGTGAAGCTCGGGAGCAAACGCGAGATGAGAGGCCGTCCGGGAGTTGTCCCCTCCGGCGATGGTGTCGCGCTCCTGGACGTTCGCCGGCGTGGGCCCGGTGATCGACTGGGTCTGCGCCGGGGGGACGTGGTGGTGGCCGTCAACGGCCAGGAGGTTCTGTGCAGGCAGGAAATGGCGGCGGCCCTGGAGGCCTCCGACCGCAGCCTGGAGATCGCCGTCCTCCGGGGCGATGAGGAGCATATCCTACGCGGGCGCAGGACCGGCCCCAGGGGGAACCTGGAAGTGGTGACGGCACCGGAGGAGGGCGACCGTCAGCACGTGGATCTGTCGAGGGGCGGAATGCTGGTCAGGTTGTGGCGCCGCCTGCTCGGAAAACTGAGGTCCTTGTGACCCTTGCACGAACGTACGTTCGATGGTAGTGTTTAGAGTACCAGGGGGGATTGGGATGTCGCGCTTTGAGCTGATTTCCGATTTTCGCCCGCGAGGTGACCAGCCGCAGGCCATTGACGAGATCACCTCGCTCATGCGGGCGGGCCAGAAACGGGGCACCCTCCTGGGGGTCACTGGATCGGGCAAGACCTACACCGTAGCCTGCGTGATCGAGAAGCTGCAGCTTCCGACCCTGGTGGTGGCCCATAACAAGACCCTGGCTGCCCAGCTGTGCAGCGAATTTCGCAATTTCTTCCCGAACAACGCGGTGGAGTACTTCGTGAGCTACTACGATTACTACCAGCCCGAGGCCTATATCCCTCACACCGACACCTACATCGAGAAGGATGTTCTGATCAATGATGAGATAGACAAGCTCCGCCACTCGGCCACCAGTGCCCTGTTCGAGCGTAGGGACGTGATCATCGTTGCCTCTGTTTCGTGCATCTACGGCCTCGGTTCCCCCATCGACTACGAGAATCTCGTGCTGTCGGTGCGCAGGGGAACCACCCGGAACCGGGATGCGATGATGAGAGAGCTGGTGGGGATCCAGTACCGGCGCAATGATGTGAACTTCCAGCGCGGAACGTTCCGGGTCCGCGGCGACGTACTGGAGGTCTTCCCCGCGTCATCGACGGAGAACGCGGTGCGGATCGAGCTTTTTGGCGATATCATAGAACGCATCACCGAGATTGACACCCTGACCGGGGAGGTCCTGGGCGAACGGGAGCACGCGGCCATCTATCCGGCGACCCACTACATAACTGAGAGTGAGAAGCGCCGTCGGGCCGTCGTCTCCATCGAGGAGGAGCTGGAGGAGCGGCTCCGCGAGCTGCGGGATGGGGGGAAGCTGCTGGAGGCCCAGCGGTTGGAACAGCGCACCCGCTACGACCTGGAGATGCTGCGGGAGGTCGGTTACTGCACGGGGATCGAGAACTACTCGCGCCATCTGACCGGGCGCGAGCCGGGACTGCCTCCCTACACCCTGCTGGACTACTTCCCGCGGGATTTTCTCACGGTCCTGGATGAATCCCACCGTACCATTCCCCAGATCGGGGCCATGTATTCGGGCGACCGGTCGCGAAAGGAGACCCTGGTGGGTCACGGGTTTCGTCTGCCCTCGGCCTTCGACAATCGCCCCCTGACCTTCGACGAGTTCAATTCGACGGTGGGACAGGCTCTGTATGTGTCGGCAACCCCGGGTGAGTACGAGGTGGACAACAGCGCCCGGGTGGTCGAGCAGATCGTGCGTCCCACCGGCCTTCTGGATCCTGAGGTGGAGGTCAGGCCGGCTGCGGGGCAGGTCGACGACCTGGTGGGCGAGGTCAGGGAGAGGGTCAGCAGGAAGGAGCGGGTCCTGGTCACCACCCTGACCAAGCGAATGGCGGAGGAGCTTACGGACTACCTGAAGGATCTGGACCTGAAGGTTCGCTACCTGCACGCGGAGATCGACACCCTGGAGAGGATGGAGATCATCCGCGATCTCCGTCTGGGGGTCTTCGACATACTGGTGGGAATAAACCTCCTTCGGGAGGGTCTCGATCTGCCCGAGGTGTCCCTGGTGGTGATCCTGGATGCAGACAAAGAGGGCTTTCTGCGCTCTGAGACCTCCCTGGTTCAGACCATCGGCAGGGCGGCGAGGCACCTCCACGGCAAGGTGGTGATGTATGGCGATCGCATCACCGGTTCCATGGAGCGGGCCATTGAGGAGACCTACCGCCGGCGGCACATCCAGGAGCAGTTCAACCGCGAGCACGGGATCACCCCGGAGACGGTGCGCAAGGCAGTGCGGGACGTGATCGAGGCGACGACGGTGGTGGGCAGGCCCGAGGCTCTCAAGGATCGGCGACTGGAGGATGTCCGGCTGAAGGATGTCCCCGGCCTGATCGCCGACCTGCGGCGCGAGATGAAGCGGGCCTCGGCGGACCTGGAGTTTGAACGGGCGGCGGTCCTTCGTGATATGATAATTGAACTGGAGCAACGGGGAAAGAAGTCGAACCAGTAGAGCCGCGGAGGTGCGGTTGTGGGGACAGACCATATTGTTGTTCGCGGGGCGCGGCAGCACAATCTGAAGAACCTCAGCGTGACCATACCGAGGAATGAGCTGGTGGTCATCACGGGGATTTCCGGCAGCGGCAAGAGCTCCCTCGCCTTTGACACCATATATGCCGAGGGGCAGAGGCGTTACGTGGAGTCGCTTTCCGCCTATGCGCGGCAGTTTTTGGGCCAGATGGACAAACCCGACGTGGAACACATCGCGGGGCTGTCACCGGCCATTTCCATAGATCAGAAGACGACCAGTCACAACCCCAGATCGACGGTGGGTACCGTGACCGAGATCCATGACTACCTCAGGCTTCTGTATGCCCGGGTGGGCAAACCGCACTGCCCGCAGTGCGGCCGGCCGATATCCAGCCAGACGGTGGATCAAATGGTGGATCAGGTCCTCGGTCTGCCCGACGGGACGCGGTTCCAGGTCCTGGCCCCGTCCGTGCGCGATCGCAAGGGGGAGCACGAAAAGCACCTGGATGACATCAGGCGGTCCGGTTTTGTGCGGGTCCGGGCCGACGGAGAGGTCTATCTCCTGGAGGACATGCCGTCCCTGGACCGCAACCGCCGGCACACCGTTGAGATCGTGGTGGACCGTCTGGTCATGCGGCCGGACCTGGGCAACCGCCTTGCCGATTCGCTGGCCACGGCCCTGTCCTGGGGAGATGGCCTGGCGATCATCGACGTCATCGAGGGCGAGGACATCACCCTGAGTGAGCACATGGCCTGCCCCGAATGCGGGTTCAGCCTGGAGGAGATGGCACCGCGGATGTTCTCCTTCAACAGCCCCCACGGGGCCTGCCGGGATTGCGATGGGCTGGGGCAGAACCTGGTGGTTGATCCCGAGATGGTGATCCCGGACCGGTCCATGACCCTGAAGGAGGGAGCCGTGGCTCCCTGGAGCCGGGGAGAGTACTATCCGCAGCTGCTGGCCGCCGCCTGCGCCCACTGGAACATCCCCATGGACGTGCCGGTGGAGCAGCTGGATGGGTCGAAGATCGATGTGATCCTGTACGGCGGGGGTCGGGAGAGGATGCCCTTCACCTATCGCAACCGCTACGGGCGCTCGCGTAGGCGCAACCGGACCTTCGCAGGGGTCCTGCACAACCTGGCGCGCAGGCACCGGGAATCCTCGTCGGACTCGACACGATCCTTCATAGAGGAGTTCATGGTGCAGCGCCCCTGCCCGGCGTGTGGGGGAGCACGCCTGCGGCCCGAGAGCCTGGC
>PWUC01000181.1 GCA_003562655.1 Clostridia bacterium | reverse complement strand
GCAGGCAGCAGAAGGGGGGCATGCCCCCTTTCTCAGTTCCCTGCCCCGGCCGGACAGGGCCCTGGCAGCATACCCGCCGGTGACGCCGGTCAACTTCGCCGCAGCCGTCACGGGTGTGACCCCGGATGTGAGTGGGGTGTACGAAAGAGGGATCAGGAGCGCCCGGGTGCCGACCATCTTCGGGCTCTGCGAGGAGCTGGGCCTCAGGGCAACGGCGATCATGGGACCCATCGGGGTGATCGAGCTGGAGATCGATCCGGTGCTGTGCGTTGACCACAATGGTGACGGCAGCACCGATGATGAGATCAGGGAGGCCGCCCTCGCCCGGGTTGCGGGGGGCTATGATCTGATCCTGGTCCACTTCAAGGACATCGACAGGGCCGGCCACAATCACGGGGCCCTGGCGGAGGAGACCCTGGGCGAGATCCGCAGAATCGATGGCTATGTGCAGGAGCTGGTCCGGGCCTGGCCGGGGCGCATCGTGATCTTTTCCGATCACGGTATGCACACGACGTCGGAGGGAGGGGATCACGGTGTCTTCCGGGTTGAGGACATGATCATCCCCTACTGGGAGTTCGATGGAGGGAGCGTTCATGAATAGGACCGTTGTGATCTCTTTAGTGGTGCTCGTTGCCGTAGTTGGCGCCTTTGCCTATCTCAACGCGGGCGACCGGGAGGACAGGCTCCTGAGCCAGAGGGAGTCGAGGATATTCATTGCAGTTGACGGAGACAGGATAGAGACGGTCGACTTCGACACCATCAGGGAGCTGGAGGAGCACCGCTTCACTGCCACCCTGCGGAGCAGTGACGGCAGCGTCAGAGATCACACCTACGCGGGTGTTCTGCTCAAAGACCTGCTGGAGCACTACGAGATGGCGCTGGCCGATGCCCGGCAGGTGGTCACCACGGCTGCCGACGGCTATGCCGTGGCTCTGACGGTGGAGGAGGTCCTGGAGGACGACAACGTGTATATCGCGTACATGATTGACGGCGAACCCATGGCATCCCGGGAGGATGGGGGATCCGGACCGTATCAGTTGATCATTAGAAGGGATGAGTTCGGCCAGAGGTGGAACAAGTACCT
The DNA here is from genome assembly GCA_003562655.1 of Clostridia bacterium. Next base: position 2,857 of record PWUC01000181.1, on the reverse strand, counting down.
GATGGAGATCGACATCCGTTGATCAGCCCGGTCATCGCCCGGGACCTGGGGTTTTCCTTTCCCGGACGGGCCGAGCCCCTGTTTGCCGGCATCAACCTGGAGGTCAGAGGGGGCGAGGTGGTGGCCATCGTCGGACTGAGCGGCAGCGGAAAGACCACCCTGTGCTACTGCCTCAGCGGCATCATCCCCCTGATCAGGGAGGGGACGATGACGGGCCAGGTGCTGCTGAAGGGGGTCCCGACCAGGGAGCTGACTCTGCCCCAGGTGGCCACCCGGCTGGGGATCGTGTTTCAGAATCCCGACACGCAGCTGTTCTTTCCCGTCGTTGCCGATGAGGTCGCCTTCGGTCCCGAGAACCTGTGTCTGCCGCCGGACGAGATCGAGGAGCGGATCGGGCGGGTCCTCGAGAAGGTGGGCATGGAGGGCTTCGGGGCGCGGAACCCCCACCAGCTCTCGGGGGGTCAGAAGCAGCGGATCGCACTGGCGGCGGTGCTGAGTCTCGATCCCGAGATTCTCATCTTCGATGAGGCCCTGTCCCAGCTGGATCAGGAGGGCAGGGGTAGGATCAAGGATGTGATCATCGCCCTGAAGAGGGAGGGTCGGGCCGTGGTCATGGTGGAGCACAATCCCGACAACCTGGATGTGGCCGACCGGGTGATGCTGTTGAAGGACGGGAAACTGACGGCGATTGGCGGCGACTTTCATGACCTGCTATGACGGGCCGCAGCCGTGCTGACGATGACGGATGTGAGCTACAGCTATGACACCGGGGAATGCGCCCTGGGCGGGGTGAACCTGCGGGTGCCGGGAACCGGCATGACGGCGGTCACCGGCCCCAACGCCAGCGGCAAGACCACCCTGGGCAAGGTCATGGCCGGGATCCTGAAGCCGACCTCGGGAAGGGCCGAGATCTGTGGCAGGGACACCCGGGAGATGTCGCTGGGCGAGATCGGAAGGAAGATCGGCTACCTGTTTCAGGAACCCGAGCGGCAGATATTCGCGCCGACGGTGGAGGAGGAGCTTTCCTTCGTAATGAGGGTCCGGGGTGTTCCGGAGTCCGAGATCGAGAGCGCCGTCGGCCAGATGCTGGACCGTTTCCACCTCGGTCGTCTTCGAGACCGTTTCCCCTTTATCCTCAGCAGGGGAGAGAAGCAGCGGCTGGCCCTGGCGGCGGTCCTGGTGAACCGACCGGGGTTCTTAGTGCTGGACGAGCCCACCACGGCCCTGGACCTGAAAAGGCAGGGCGAGCTGTTGGACCTTCTGGAGGAGCTGTTGGATGAAGGCGTGGGGATGGTGGTCATAAGTCACGACTCGAGATTCGTCACCCGGTGCGCCTCCAGGGTCATAGAACTGGTCGGAGGTGAGGTGGTCCGTGACTCGGGCTGAGGGCCGTACTTCCCTCGATCCCAGGACCAAGCTGGTGCTGGTCATGTGCATCTCGAGCCTGGGGGTCATCCTGCAGGATCTTGTACTCATGTCCCTCATCATGCTGGTTGCCGTTGCCCTGTCGCTCTATTTTGGCAGCAATATCCTGAGGGGGTTGAAACGATTCCGGGCCTTTGCCTGGATCTTCGTGCTCATGGTCCTGGCCCAGAGCGTCTTCACCCCCGGGGGCAGCCAGATCCTGGGTGTGGGCGGCATATCCCTGGTCAGTGCCCTGGGGCTTCAGCGGGCGGGTGCGGTGGTGCTGAGAATCCTCATCGTCGTCGCCTCTGCCGGCATCATGACCACATCCAGTTCCCGGGACATCGTGCAGGGGCTTTCCCAGTGGAAGGTCCCCTACGAGATCGCCTTCATGGTGGCCGTCGCCATCCGGTTTCTTCCCCTTCTGCGAGAGGAGGCCCTCGACATCCTGACGGCGGTGCAGCTGAGGGGACTGGAACTGGAAAGGATCCCGGTGAGACAGCGGCTGAGGGTCTACAGTTACCTTCTCACGCCCATGATCTCGAGTGTGCTGGGCAAGGCCAGGGAGCTGGCGATTGCGGTGGAGATGAGAGGATTTCGCGCCTATCCAGAGCGGACCTCGTACCGGGCCCTGAGACCGGGCGGGCGGGACTATGCGGTGTCTGTGCTGGCCCTGCTGCTGACGGGGCTTTTCATCTGGCGGGTCTACTACGTGTGACGGGGGTGTATGCCGTTGAAGGTGTTTTCCACAGTGGGGATCACGAAGTCGGGCAAGACCACGACCATAGAACGCATCATCCGGGAGCTCAGGCGGAGAAGGTACTCCGTCGGTTCTGTCAAGGACATCCACTACGAGCAGTTTGCCATGGATTCCGAGGGGACCAACACCCACCGCCACTGGCGGGCCGGGGCGGAGCGGGTCACGGCCCGGGGGCTGTATGAGACGGACGTGCTCTACAAGGAGCAGCTGACGGTGAAGGAGATCCTCGGCTTCTATGACCAGGACTTCGTCGTCCTCGAGGGGGTGGAGGACTTCTGTGCTCCCAGGATCGTGACGGCCCACAGCGTCGATGAAATCGACGAGCGGCTGGATGGAACGGTCTTCGCCATCGCCGGCAGGATTTCCGGGGAAATGCAGGAGTACAGGGGGCTTCCGGTCATCAACGCCCTCGATGATTGCGAGACACTGGTGGATCTGATCGAGGAGAAGGTGTTCGCCGCTTTGCCCAACATGCCCGAAAAATGCTGCGGTGCGTGTGGCTCTTCCTGCCGGGAGATGACTGCCGCGATCCTGCGGGGCGAATGCAGTAGGGCGGACTGCGCCATCGAGGGGGGCGGGGTGGAGCTGCATGTGGGTGGCCGCAAGCTCGACATGGTACCCTTTGTCCAGGCCGTTCTCCGCAATGCCGTGGAGGGGGTGGCCCGGGAGCTGGATGGGTATCGTCCGAATGTG